>CAIWTA010000018.1 GCA_903915465.1 uncultured Bacteroidales bacterium
ACTGGAGTAACACACAGAGCAATACCTATTACAGTTATGTGCTGGGTCTGAATAGTGCGTGGTGCAGGATGCTCTGATTGGTTTCCTTGAGTTGCTTCATGAAGGTGGCAAATATCCCCATCCCCTGTTGGTAATCGTCCACAACCCCCTTATATGCATGTGCAGCTTATTTCTCTGTCAATATTTCTCCTGACTGATCTTTGTTCAGATGTATTTGTAATGCTTTTGTTAAAATATTAACACATTTTGTTGCATTGTCAGTTCTGATATTGTATTTTTACATTTCAAAATGTTTTCAACCTGTTAAACCGGGACTTGACTTTATATATTGGTATAGGCAGGATAGGAATGATATGGTCTTTGGCAAGACGCTGGCAACCGGCTATGGGAATGAAAAAATTGATGTGCTTTCCGTAACTCACCATTAATATATCTTAACAAGCAAAATTTAACGATTATGAAAAAGATTTCTACAATTTTAGCAGCCCTTATGCTTTGTGGCTTAACAATTAAAGCACAATATACCTGGTCTTTTAAAAGCTTGCCGCCAGATGCCCCCGCTGGTTCATCCTTTAATGAAATCTGGACAAAAGTACCCGGGGGGATATTTGTAAGTCTTATCACCCGAACCACACCTCCGACAGTATCCGGTACCTCTCTCTATTTTTATAATGGCAGTTGGAATAAAATTTTTGAATTAACTGATAACTGTAATATTGGCAATGTATTTGGAACTGCAAATAATGATGTTTTTTTTACACTGTATAATTATACAACTAATACTCCAAAAATGTACCATTACAATGGGTCATCCTGTGTCGAACAGGTGTTACCATCACTAGGAAGTGATGTATTGCGAAACATTGTAGGGGAGGCCAATAATGTATATACAGCGGCTGGCACAAAAATTTACAGGTATGATGGTACTTCCTGGCAATTATCTGCCACATTATCAGGCGGACATGATACATATTCTCTTGTTTACATAGGCCCTAATGAAATATACTCTGTGACGTGTTGGGGACACACTCTATGGAATGGACTCAATTGGACATGGTATCAAAGTTTTGATTTTTGCGATGTTGCCCACGGTTGGGGAATACGTGATTCAGCTAATATTTTGCATTTGTATGGTGCCGGGAATAATAATAATTCTAATGGAAATCGTGTATGGAAATTTACTGAAAGTTCGCCCGGTAGCAACACAGGTTCCTGGGGAACAAAATACGAATGTACCTATTTGTGTGATCCCCCTGGGTACGGACAATCCAATACAGGTGGTGCAGCTAAAATTTACGGAGCATCTCCCACCGATATTTATGTTACAGGAAGATATTTGTCAACTTTACGATATTATCATTATACGGGTACTTTCCCTTTTCAAAGAATGACCGATTTTGATACCATTTCAAATTCACCATATGCATCTGCATGTGTAACCGGAACAGGTCCTAGTGATGTATGGTTTTCGATAGATACCAAATTAGCACATAAAACATTAATCGACAATGTCGCGCCAACTGCAGCAATTACATTGTCTGATCCTGATGGTATTGTAAATCCAGGTGCAGAACTCACAATTACGGCAACATTCAGTGAACCGATGGCAGACAGCCCTGTCCCTCAAATTTCATTGAATGGAGCGAATACCTTGTCTGCAACAAATATGACAAAAGTGTCGAGTACTGTTTATACCTATACCTACACTGTTGCAAATGGAAGCGGAACGGTCAATATTGTTTTGCCGACGG
>CAIWTA010000019.1 GCA_903915465.1 uncultured Bacteroidales bacterium
GCAGAATATTGATAATATGAATTTTAACTCTGCGAAACTTAGCGTAAAACTTTGCGAAACTCTGCGAGACATTTTGTTTTTTTACTTTTTAGTCACCCCCTTGTTGATAACCAATACGTTACTGGACTTTAGTCCAAAATATAATACTTTTCGTAGTGGGTTCTATTATTAATTGTCAATGATCAATCATCAATCGTCAATCCTTAACTTCAATCGTAACCCGTAACTCGTCTAATAGTAAATTGGTTTTATTCGGATTTGTAACAACATTAATATAAAAAGTTAAACCATCACTTGGACGTTTAGGGCTAATAAATATAGTATTCCTTCGGTGTTCTTTTGTACAGCGGGATGATCCATTTGAATTTTATCCCATAAAACTGAGTCGATGGCTTGGACGTATCTTTCATTCCGGTATTAAAATCCCTTTCACGGCGATAAGTAGTCCAGGATTGAGTGAACTCAAAGCCCAGGTACATATTCAGCAAACGTGTATTGCTCATGTAAAGATACCCGATCGAGCCCGTCACAGCAAACCCGGAATTCAGCCTGTCATACCCTTTTTTATAATCGCCATATACCTGTGGTGCAGTGTTAGCGGGGTTATGGATGCGTATCTTGTCTTCGATATAGCCGGCACCGGCAAGAACCGTGATGCCGGAATTAGGATTTGGCGACAGAACCGGAAAAAGTTTGCCGAATTTGGCAAAGAAGCTGTATCCCCTTTCCGAAAAGAGAATATCAGCAAAATATCCATTTGCATCGATGACAAATCCATCTTTTGTAGAAATTTTTGAGAGTATGGAATCCTGGTTTTTAACGGTACCACCGAAGAGATAATTTCCTTCCGCACCAAATATCCAGTTTTTTTTCGTCTTATACATAAATCCTCCACCAATGGATGAATTGTTGCCAAAAATTTTGGCCAAATCTCCCCCGGGAAACTGTAAGGAGTAAGTCGCGTAAACCAGGGAAGTGGAAATGACGGAATCCCTTATGCTGACCTGGGAGAATGTTGAAAACACACCCAGGAAAAAAAGAATAATTGAAAGCAAACTCTTTCTGTACATGACCCTTATGATAAAACGGTTATTGATAGGATAAAACCAATATGTCAAATTCCTAAAGTTTAAAGATGATACCGATCGATGCATTGAAAGTGGAGATAGAGTTCTTCAGATCAAACTTGAAAACAGGAGCATATACATCATGATAAATTATCAATCCAGTAAATGGATCTTTGATTGGCTCCCCCGTAATTGGATCTAATTCCGGCTTTCTTCCTAAGTATTCTCCCCCAAATTGTTTTCTGAAAGTTGGGATGGCTCCAAGGAAGCTGAGGTTCAGCTTGATTATCACCCTGGATGTAAGTGAATAACCTGCTCCGAAGGCTAACTGATATGCAAAGCCGCTTCCATAATTTTTTACTGTCTTTTGCGTGCTGTCCGGGCTGGTATAACTGAAGAGCGGGCTGAATGCAAACACAACGCCTCCCAAAAGCCTGGCATCAATTGTGAATTTGCTGATTTCTTTGTAAAAAACCGGGCCTATCATCAAGTAATGGTTCGACCAGGAGCCGGAACCCAATGGGAATACCCTTTCTGGGAGTATGGCATTTTTGGCAGACGATAAAATAGGGTTATTCTGGTAAGTATATTGAATTGCCAGCCCCATATCCTTATTCCCCATCCAGTCGCAAGTAATCTGGACCAGATACCCTGTTTGTGCAAAACCCGACTTCTTGCTATTTGTGTCGTCTTTCAGGTATTGCCCAATCGGAACTGATACTCCTAAATACCCTTCAAGAAAAATCCGTTGTTTCTCATGAACTTTTTTCTCTTTTGCTGATTCCTGGCCCAACAAGACAACTGGCATCAGGATTATGAGAATCATGCAGACATATTTTCGCATATAGTGATATTGAAGGGGCAAAGATAATTGATTTAGTACGTTCGTCCTTCTGATTTAATGTACAGATGCAATCCTGTCGGGTTAAAACCGTTATTCATCGCCAAAGAGCGAACCAGGCTGACGGGTGGGAAAGGGTGCTGATAAAACATTTACAAATCCCAAAACGGTGATACAAAGAAGAATTGTAAACTTTTTCATAGAGCATAAAAAGTTGTTCACCGCATCATTTGATACCTGGCAGCCGGTGGTCTGCATAACCGGGTTTGGAAAGAGCTGTTACACAAGAAGAGTCGACCATATTCATTGTGACACCTTTGATATGTGCTACAATGGCCACTTCGCCATTTTCAATCGCCTTAGCCATTTGTTCAGCAGCCAAACTGGAAAAAGGAGCAGACGGGTCATATGCATAAGCATCAAACGGATAATACATTGGATACCAATGATTAAGAGAGACCATCGGGTCTCCAAATATAGCTAACCCACTTGCTTTCAATGCTTCTTTCATACTATCGACGGCATTGTACATAAACCGGTATTTGTTTGAATGGTGTTGCGACTGCCACACATGGGCCAGCTCGTGGATCAGCAGGTTCCTGCCAGGGCTATACGATCCCAAAGCCATGATCTGGACGGTTTCATTGCTATCCGGGAAAGCAGCGGTGAATTTACGGCCTCCGAAGCCCTTTTTGGTGGAGATATAAATCGTGGAGAAATCAAGGCTTTCCCCGTAAACAGTTCTGGCAAAGGCTTTTTGGGTATCATCGAGCATCCGTAGCGGACCGCAACCGGTGGCCGCCGAAGCAATCGTAATTCCGCTACCGGTGAACCCGAACTGGCTTCCTGCATTGACCCGGTTGTTCCGGAAAAATTCAGTATACTCCCGGTTTTGCCCCATTGACAAATCCTCCGGTTGGCAACAATCACAGCCATAATTTGAAATGCCGGGTTCGTTTCCTGCCAATGCTGCCCGGGTCTGGGGGCCCACAATCCCGTCGACTACAAGCCTATTGTTTCTTTGAAATTCCCTGACACGGGTATCGGTCATTTTCCCGAAAATCCCATCGGGATCTAATTGTGGCGAACTGGAAGGTGGGCGATTGTTAAGAGAAAGTTGTACATCGCTCACATCTTGTCCTGCACTGCCAATGGAGAGATTCCCAAAGGATGAGAATATTGGTCCGGTTTCACTCATTGCCTGTTTCCTCCTGATGTCAAGATTAATAACAATTGAACTGTAATTACTCATTGGTAAAGATAAACACAAATTGACCCGCCAACAACGATGATTGGTGAAAAATCGCGAATTTCAACCTCTTAAGAAATACCATAAACAGATAAAATGAAGGTTCGTTACCAATTTTTTTTATACTTTTAATCCTTGATTCTATCTTACAATCACAATTCAAAGTTCATCTGATTTTTTTTAATTATCCTGTTAAACCTGATATTATGGGTAATCCTTCACAATTCAATTATTCCGATGAATTAAAGCAATCCATTGGCATTGCCCAATCTCTTGCAAAAGAGTTCTCCAACGAGAAATTTTCACCGGCTCACCTTCTGAAAGCGATTCTTCACAAGGAAATCGGACTCAGACCTTTCCTTGAATCACTTGACAAAGACACCTATTACATGGAAGAATGGGCTGAGGTCAGGATTGAAACTTGCCCTAAAACGGGAAAAGTGAATGAACAGCCACCGGCAGATCCCTATGTGCAGGCTGTAATGCTGGAAGCAGACAACATTCGGTTGAAACTGTCGAAGGATGATGTAGATCCGGTTTGCGTTCTGGCTTCTCTGAGTACACCGGGGGTTGGATTTACCTATGAGCAACTGAAAACATTTCCTGTCAAACCGCAGGAGATCATTGATGCTTTGATTGAAAAAACGGATCTCGAGAATGTCTTAGCCCCTGAATCAGGTGATGAAACAAAAGGTTCACAAGAGAAAAAACAAAATGCATTACTGAAATTTTGCATTGATAAAACCAGCCTTGCCCGCCAGGGGAAACTGGATCCGGTTGTTGGCCGTGACCGGGAGATACGGATGATAGCTGAAATTCTTGGCAGGCGGTCGAAACCAAACGTCATGATTATTGGCGATCCAGGAGTCGGGAAAACAGCCGTGGTTAACGGGTTTACACAAAGTATCGTGGAGCAGAAAGTACCTGGCAACTTAAAAGAAGCGCTCATTTTTGAGCTTGATTTCGGTGCGCTTATTGCCGGAGCTTCTTATAAAGGTGAGGTGGAAGACCGGCTTAAGAATATTATCAAAGAGATCCTGCAATTTGACAAGGCTATTTTATTCATCGATGAGATCCACACCCTGCTGGATAAACAGGCCGGAACATCAGGAGCCGCTAACCTTTTAAAACCTGAACTTTCGCGCGGAGCGCTTACGATTATCGGCATCACCTCTATCGATAATTACACAAAGTTCATCGAAACCGATGAAGCATTCAACCGTCAGTTTGAAATAATCAAGGTGGAAGAACCTTCTGAAGATATTGCTTTGCGGATGCTGGAACATATTTCTCCGGTATACGAAACCCACCATAATATTAAAGTGGGCAAGGATGTGCTGAGCGAATCAATCCGTTTGTCCAAACGATATTTAAAGGAGCGCAGCCTGCCCGATTCAGCCATCGACCTGATCGACCGCACCATGGCCGGCGTTCGCATGATGAAAGACACTTCTGAAAACGAACTTTCCGTTTTACAACAGGCAATGGAGACCCTGGAAAAACAACAACCAGAATTATCTGAATCAGAACTCCTTAAAGAATTGCGTTGGTTTTATACCCAGATGCGGAATAAATTATCACCTGTGCTACTTGGCCAGCTTGAAGACGAGACGGATCCATTAACGATCGAGAACAACGATGAACTGATGGCCAACCTTAAAACCCGTTTATCAGTTCTTGAGACCATTGCAAAAAAAGAAAAAGACACGGTTGAAAAGGCCGATGTTGCTGCTGTTGTATCAAATAAAACCGGCATACCTATTGGTAAAGTCCAGACTCAGGAACGCGACCGATTGCTGAACATGGCTGACATTTTAAAAAAGAGGGTTGTTGGTCAGGATCATGCGATCAAGAGTATTGCGGAAGCCATTCTGGAGTCACGTTCGGGTCTCAATAAAGCTGGTCAGCCCATTGGTTCTTTCTTCTTCCTCGGCCCCACAGGAACGGGTAAAACAGAACTGGCCAAATCGCTGGCGGAGTTTCTTTTTCAGGATGAATCGTTCATGATCCGTTTCGACATGTCGGAATTTAAAGAGGAACATTCTGCAGCTCTTTTATATGGCGCTCCTCCGGGATATGTTGGATATGAGGAAGGAGGCCTGCTGGTAAACAAAATCCGGCAACAACCCTACTCAGTTGTCTTATTTGACGAAATTGAAAAAGCGCACGCCTCTGTTTTCGATATTTTCCTTCAAATCCTTGATGAAGGAAAGTTGCATGACAGGCTCGGTAAAGAAGGGGATTTCTCAAATTCGGTAGTTCTTTTCACATCCAATATTGGAAGTGATTTCATTATCGATTCTTTCAGCAAGGATATTATTCCTGCATCAAACGATCTCATGGAAATCATGGGGAGACATTTTCGTCCTGAATTCCTGGGACGTCTTACTGAAATTGTTCCATTTGCTCCAATCAATGAAAAAAACATTGTAAAGATATTTGACATTCACCTCAAAAACCTCCTGAAATCATTAGGATTACAAGGGATTCAACTGGAGATTGATGAGGAGGCAAAAAAGAAACTGGCGATGGCCGGATTCTCTCCGAAGTATGGAGCCCGTCCCATTATTGGGATTATCCGGACAAAATTAAGGAGGCCTCTCTCGAAGATGATCATTGCCGGTGAAATTGGGAAAGGATCAGTGGTGACGCTTAATACGGATGAACAAGGTGAAATAATTTGGAAGACAAATTAAAACAGTTGTATCTTTGTTTTCATTCTGAATAAAATGTATACTAAATCTTAAAACAGAAACTTATGGAAACATATGGAATTGGCGGTACAGAAGTAAAAGGAGATGCGAGCGAAGCCATTAGTGAAATCCAGCAAAACCGGACATTGATGATCGAGAAGCTCACTGCCGAACCACCTGTCAAACCTCAAATTGTTCAGGGATTGACAAAAATTGATGACGTGTTTGAGAATTTCAAACCCAACATTGCTGTTGAATTTCAGGACAGTGAGGGGGTTTCAAGGCAGGAGAATCTGAAATTCGGAAATCTTGCGGATTTTGGGATCAAAGGAATTACTGCCCAAAGTGAATTTCTTCAAAATCTCACCATGCAAAAAGAACAATTGCATAAGGTGATTAAGCAATTAAAAAGCAATAAGATGATGCGGAAAGCGCTTGAAAATGGGGAAATGAAGTTGGCTTTGCTAGACTCCATCCATGCCATGATCAAAGAAATTGAACAAGCATGAAAAATTTGAAGGATTTCAATTTATTATTAATTTTCTATCCTTAAAAAAAAATTATTCCTATGGACCAACAAGAAAAACAAGGAAATAACATTGAGCCATTCAAAGAAAAAGTCGCTTCCGAAATCAAACAGATAGAAAAACCAGAAGAGTTATTGCAAACAAGTATTAATAAATTGACTCCGGTTGGTGGTTTCGATCTTTTGGAAGCAGCTGTTGAAGGGACACAGAACCTGAATCCCGAAAGGAAAGCACGAAAAAAGATATTTCTGTCAGAATCGGCAAAAAAGAAGGAACGCGAAGAGCTGAAGAAAGTGCTTGAACTCTGGGCCTCTATTATTCAATCATCGGAAAATGTCTCTGAAATGATCGACCAATGCGAGAAAAGCTCGCTGGTTGCCGAAAAAACGCTGAAAGATAATCTTTCGAAAGCGGTGAATGACACCAGGGAGCTTGAAAAATCGTACAGGTCAGTTGCACTTTTTTTCAAGAACACAAATCAGGATAAAATCAAAAACCTTTCATTCATGAATGCTGCACCTGGTCAGGTTAAAGACCTTGATGATACACGTTTCATCGATGCAGTCTCCGAAGAGCTTGTGAATAGCTTCGACCGGTTGGACCTGAGAAACAATTATAGCCTGTTGGTCGTTCCGGGATATCTTGGCTCCAATATGGTTGTTGAGAAGTGGGCAAAGATCGCCTATGATAATAAAGTCATGCTTGTTACTGATTTTGAACATCTCGATAATCCGGATGATACAATGGAAATGTTCGAGTCAGCCAATCTTACCGGTGGGGATATTTATCGTTCCAATGTAATGATGGCCTGCAACTGGCTGGTGGGAAGAAAAAAATTCACTGAAATCGGGGAGGAGGATGAGCTGTATGTTCCACCATCCTCAGCCTTGGCTGGAACCATTTACAATACCCTGATGTCGCAAGTGGCAGCCGGAAAAAAACATGGCGGCCTTAGCGAAGTTGAAGGCGTGCGTTATGACCTTAAAAAGAGCGAAATCGCAAGCCTTGAAAAACTTGGATTGGTTCCCATGGTGAATGAATATGGCAAAGTGATGGCCTTTTCAGCAAAGACCCTTTTCAGCGGAGATAACCTGGGATTGCAGACTTATTCCGTGGTCAGGGTTTTTGATTATGTTACCAAAGTTTTGATGGATTTCCTGAACCGCCGGGCCTTTGAGAACTTTAATATTAAAACCAAGAAGGAAATCCAGTCTCAGATCGTTCGCTTTCTCGACAGCATCACCGGCCCGGGAAAACTCATCGAAAGCTTCTCTATTAAACGCTTTGAGCAGGATCCTGTGCAGAAGGACAGGATCTATCTTGATGTAAATATGAAGCCCTATTTCCCAGCCAAAAACTTTATGATTAAAATGGATGGTCAAAAGGGAGATGATGGGAATGATTGGGATTCCAAATATGAACAGGCTTAATCATTTTTTTCCTTGAAATAAATCTTAGTATTAACCTCTAAACTTAAAAGTTATGTCATTCAAAGCAAAGATGACCGTAGACGGGACCGAGTATAATGTAATGTCAGTCTCCTATGGGCTCAGCCAATCAGTAGACGGAAGCGGAAGGCCTACATCCGAAGTCAAGGCGATGGATATTCATGTCGTAATTGAATCATCTGAGGACAACTCCTTAATGGAATGGGCAGTCGACAGCTACGGAAAGAAAGACGGTTCAATTGTTTTCAACAAAATCGACCAGGATCAGAAGATGAAGCAACTTGATTTTACGGATGGATATGTTACAAGTTATGCCGAATCTTTTGGTGGAGACACTATGATGATGAGTGTATCAATTTCTGCACGTGTGGTAAAAGTGGGGAACGCAGAAATCGATAACGGTTGGCCAGCATAAAATCTTATAAAATATCCTCTTTTAACAATGTATGAATCAGGTAAGCTGATTCATACATTGTTGTTTGTTGTTTTAACATTTGAGCGTTATGGCATTTTCAGCAACATTACACATTGCAGGACACCCGAAAGAACAGGACGGCTTAGGTGTTGTTTCCTGTGATTTTTCTTTTAATCAGCAAGTTGACCCGGCAGGATTTCCAACTTCCAGAGTCACAGCAGGTGTCATAAATATCGAGCTGAAGAATGTGAATGATTATGATATTATGCAGTGGATGATTGCTTCAAGAGCCAGGAAGAACGGGAAAATTGTTTTATCATCTGGTATGTCAGACAACCAATCCTTCCAGAAGATTGAATTCAAGGATGGTGTTCTGATCAGTTATCAGCAATCTTTTTCAGAAGAATCGGAGGTATCAACCAAGCTAACCATTTCTTGCCGTGAAATTGATATCTCCGGGGCTTCTTTTGTAAATATCTGGGAGCAGGAATGAGGATAGACAGAATTTTATAATTCCCGATTTATGGCACAGGCTGATAGTTGTATTATTGAGATCGATGGT
This sequence comes from uncultured Bacteroidales bacterium, assembly GCA_903915465.1. Taxonomy (GTDB): domain Bacteria; phylum Bacteroidota; class Bacteroidia; order Bacteroidales; family FEN-979; genus FEN-979. Next base: position 8,803 of record CAIWTA010000019.1, read on the forward strand.
CAGAGACTCCGATCATTTTCAAGTCTGACAATTGAACAATTTGTTGGACAGCCGGATGCGTTTGAATTGTTGTGTATGAGAAATGCCCTCGTTCCACGAAGCGAGATTGATTCTTCTTCAATTGCTTCTTTGGGTTCCAAGGCAGGTTCCGAAATAACTTTCAGGATTGAAAATATTCATACCGGCAGTGGAACAAAAGATTTTTATTTTAAAGGCATCATCAGAGAGATTAATGCAGAGCGGACTTCACAATCAATTGAGGGGTTACAAATCAAAGGTAACAGTCCTGAGATTTTACTTCAAGGTCACACAACCCGTCGTTCTTTTGAGAACAAAACATTGCGGCAAGTTGTAGAAGAAGTTCTCCGTCCATATCCACAGGATGTTTTGGCATTATCTTCTTCATGTCAAACCAGGGATACTAATGTTTACCCGTATATCGTTCAATACGATGAAACGAACTATCAGTTTATAGCCCGGCTCTCAAAAGAATTTTCAGAGTGGTTTTTTTATGATGGCAGAAACCTTGTTTTTGGTTCACCAAGGAACGAGAGAATAGAGTTGACTTATGGAATCAATTTGAGCAATTTGTTAGTTGGCTCATCAATTGTTCCAATAAAATTTCATGCACGGCATTATGACTTTCTTTCTGATAGGGAGATCGAAGCTGATTCTGATACTACAAATATCAGTCAATATCTGTCAAGCCAGGCTAACCAGCCTTATAATGCTTCCATTAACCGTTATCCCGATTCCGGTTTTTATAATTACCATAACTCCTTTTCCCTTCAACCAGATCCAATTAACAGTGTTTTTGAATTGCGAAAACAACGGACTGCTTTTGATTTATTCTTAATTGATGGTATAGGGGCTGAACCGATTTCCATCGGCAACAATTTGCAGGTATATGGGCGTACACGTCAATCCGGGAATGAAGATGATCTTGGAGAGTATTTATCGTTTTGGTGCAAACATACCATTTCCCATGATCTGAATTACACTAATGAATTCAATGCATTTCCTAAGCATCTTCAGATTGGACCATCAAATTTCCAATCTGGGATCAATACCTTTATTGAATCGGCTATTGTGACTGATAATAATGATCCTGAAAAGCTTGGCAGGATCAGGGTAAGGACAGGCTGGCAGGATCAGAATCAGATGACACCATGGGCAAGAGTTATTACGCAGCATTCCGGTGATTCGCGTGGCCATTATTTTATTCCTGAAATTGGTGATGAGGTACTGATCAATTATGAACACGGAGATCCTCAGAAACCGATTGTTCTTGGTTCATTTTTTGGAGCCAATCATGGCCCTGAGCAGGGCTGGGTAACAGAAAGGAATGATATTAAGAAGATCCGGACACGAAGCGGTCACACCATTGAATTCGATGACACTTCAGGAAGCGAACGACTTGTGATCTATAACGGGTCAGGCAGTTCAACCGGTTCCAATTCGAATAAAATTTCATTTGACCTGAATCCTGAAAAAATCACTATTGAATCGCAAGGCGATATTGAATTGAAAGGCAATAATATCAAAGTGGATGCCCAGGGATCAATTGATCTTCATGCAATGTCCGGGATGACCATCAAAACGGATACCGGAAATGCCAGTCTTGAAGGAACCCAAGTAGCTCTAAAAGCCGATGGACAATTCAAAGCCGAAGGGTCGACTGCGGAAATCAATGGTTCGGCACTTACAAAGATCCAGGGAGGAATGGTACAGATCAATTAACTTCAGAAAATTATGCCACCAGCAGCAAGAGTAGGAGATATGCACACATGCCCGATGCAGACTCCGGCAGTAGTACCCATCCCGCATGTCGGGGGGCCGATTCTGCCGCCGGGTTGTCCAACTGTGCTTATCGGGGGTCAACCGGCTGCATGTGCAACGGATATGGCAATGTGTGTTGGCCCTCCGGATTCCATTGCAATGGGATCGGCAACCGTGATGATCGGCGGAAAACCAGCGGCAAGGCAGGGAGATTCTACGATGCATGGAGGAACCATAATGGCTGGTTGTCTGACTGTAATGATCGGCGGATAACGGCACTCTGTCAAGTACCACATTCTGGCCCTTTAAACCGACCTGGATCGTAGTCGGGCTGAAGCGAATAAATCAACCATTCATAACAATAAGGATTGGCCAAAGCCTGATCGGCGTTATGTACATTCGGATCACCCATATGTGGCGCCACACAGAACGGCTGGTCACCAGTTCCGGGGTGTCCATTGGCCAGAAAAACTGTATGCGCCCGCTCATGTGCAAGTGTAACAGCTCTGTTATCCATTGTCGGCACAATAACTTCATCAAAATATCTGCGTGTGATTCGGATTGTTGAGTCGGCCGGATTCGTTGCGTCTACAAAAGCAGCGTAATAACCCAGTGGCTCTCCCTTGAATGTACTCTGGGTATAAAATTCCTTTCGTACCTTTTGTTCCAAACTCCAGCGTAGTTGTGTGAAATTCCTAAACAGGATCGAGAAGTTAATAGAATCTACCGGCGAATTTGATGGTTCCGGCATCACAGTCATCCCCCGAAAACGATGCCGCAATGTTTCCAAGACTCCAGGCGGAATCGGGAAATCATCTGAAGTGAATGTGTTAATGTGAAACACATTCAGAATCTTCAATTTTGTGTCGTAAAGCGCCAGTGTGCGTGGTGTTACAAGCAAATCACCAAAGGACGTGGTATTTGCAACGATCTGAAGACGTCTGAGCGCCACATCGAGCATCTGTTTAGAACGCCGCCAATCGGCTTTCACAATTTCCTTTTGCCTGTCCGAAAGAAAGATGAAATCCGGGTCAGCACTTTCCTTGATGAAAATCTCATTGTCAATCGTGGTCATCGTCATTTTCCCGACAATGTTATCTGCCTGTGTCTGGTAGCTGCGGTTGATGATATTACGCTTCTGCTTGTAAGCAAGCACTGCATTTGCAGTGGAAATGCCATATTGAGCTTCTCCCAACTCTAAAGAAGAAATGACAGCACTGTCAAGCTGCATCAACCCCCGCTGAATTTTGGATACGTGACCACCAATTGCACCCATCATTATATGGCCTGGGTCAGATACCGCGGCTGCTTCAAGTTTCTGATCACCCTTAAAACTTTGAGATTGTAGACTCATGGAATTTACCTCTTTCGCCTGCGTTTACGAATCGCAAACGTTTAGTTGATTAATACTGGGGCTGGTTCGTAACGCCCAATAGCTAAACAGCCTGTAAATTTGCTGTTAATCACTTGCTTGACTTAATAAAGATCCTGAATGGAAGGATATTCATGGAGGATTCTTTCAGCTTCACCATCAGATCTTCTTTCAAGAATTTTAATTCTTCTTCAGAAAATTGCACTGCTTTTTTCGAGAGCTGAACATGAATATCGATTGTACGAATAAACCCGGTATCGGCAGTGACGCCAGTTGCTATTCCTTTTTTTACCTCAGCTTTGTCCAGGTTCTTTCCAAAGTGTTCAAAGCATAATGCCCTGATATCCTCTGCCGTGACTACTCTGTCTTTCGACAATAAGGCTTTTCGGTAAGCATTGAGGCGGTCCTCTGTATCCATCCTGTCACGGCCACCAACAGTAGCTGTGAGGAACCGGACGGATTCTTTCCGGATATCACTGCCAGAATAAATATTAAGGGCTGTTCCAGGTTTAATATTATTTGCCTGCGATCCATCTGTAGACCAGAATTCAATAAATACAGTCCCTTCATTGGGTTGGGCACGGAGCATAATGTAGGAAATATTCTCTTTTTGCGCATTGGTCTCTGTAAGCCGTTGTTCGATCCGGGCAATGATCTGGTTCATTTCCCGGAGGTTCGAAGAAACCATTTCAGTGCCAAGGATGGCAAACGCAGCATTCTCATCGCGTAGCAACTCCAGAAGGTAATTCAGGATCTCAATGGCATTCCGGGAATCAAATCTTCCCACGCCACCCTGCCGGAGAATATAGGAGCCGCGTTCCATTTCCTTTACCCGGGAAAAAGTCTTCATGGTATATTTAACTCCTCTTGAGCTGGAGACAGACTCCATATCAATGAAAGCATTGTCGGCTTTCAACGGGATAATGGTGATCTGTTCCCTGGCGGAATAGGTAAATTTATTAAGTTGCCGGTTAATTACCGGGAAGCAATTCAATGAACAAAAGATGTTTTCAATAACCTCAACAGGTAATGGTTGTAAAAATTCCAATCTGATCCAATCACATGGCGATTTTAATGCCTTTAGCGCATCATCATCAAAGGCTGAGAGCAAAGAGGCAGGATAATTGTTATTGATCTGATAATCTTTAACAGGAGGATCACCCGTGAGGGTCATAAATTTTTTACTATAAAACCGGTTTACATGGTTGCACACCTTTGCAGAAGTATCCCAATCAAGCGAAAACAAAGCTTCATCATTCTTCTTCGATGGGTTTTTTTTACTGCTGTAGCCACCGGTAAAGTCAACCGGAATGTCATTAAGAAACCATTTTGCACGTGTAAGAGATTGATAGAATGTTTCCTCATACAGTTCGCTTCTCAAATCGAAAAAAACAGAGAGTCCCTCATAAGATTCAAGCTCACTCCCAAACTCAATTCCTATCCATACCTTATTATGTTCACGGCCTAATACAACACCGGATTCTGAGATTGCTTCCTTATAACCATCTTTATCCACTTCAAAAAGCGTCCGTTCAGTTGCAATATATTTTACCTTGCCGTTAAACAATTTATAATTGCCGGCAGGTGTAAAGAAGATGTTTTGCTGTTCGGTGCGGTCAGTGTCTGTTGCGCTTTTAACTTTTCTGCTCAGGTAAAACTGATTCGAAGGATGGATCTCAAAAGTGGGCTGATGTGGTTGTGCAGATAAGATACCATGAGCAGGATAAGCACCTACAACAGGCTCTGGCGTAAGTAATTCAACCAATTTTTCAACAACCCTCGACTCTGAATTATGTATTTCACCTGATATCTGTTCAAGCTCAAACGCCATGGCACCCATAAGCATGCCTACCAAAGGATCAAAAGCGTTTTCTGCTTCCGAATCATGATAACCCCATGTCCGCGAAGCATTCTTTATCATTCTGTTTTTGATCTTTTCTTTACTTTCTCTCATAATCTATTGTTTCTCTTTTCCCCTCCCCGGATGGAAAGGAGAAAGGGAAAGGAAATATCGTTAGTAATACGACAATGGTCCGATAAAGAAGTTCTCACTATATGAATACGGCTCATTGGTCTTTGTTAATACGCCATCCACTTTCAATGTTATCTGGCTTTTTGTTCTTCGGTTTTTAATTCTGATCTCAACCTGTTGTATCTGTACATCAATTCTTGTTTGAGAAAGCCGGGGCTCATGTTTTTCAATGGTTTGTAAAAGCGACTTTTTAATCTGTTCTTTGAAAAGCTGATAATTGACTATATTATCAAAATCAAAATCCCAGATCTCACAACCTAAGGATTCATCATGCTTATATTCGCCAAAATGTGTGATTGTAATTAAATGTATCACCCGTGAAACAGAATCCCTCAACGAAATGCGGGGGTGCTCTTTCTTTTGGATCAGGTCACCCGGTTTTAACGGGAAATAATAATAGTCAGAAGTCATGATTTCTTTTGATTATCCACCCATTGTATCCTTGCTTTTATCTGCTGCCTCTTTTGCTTTCTCAAGGTCTTGCTTACAATCCTTCAACTCATTCTCACTTTTGATCTTGTCATTTTTCGCTTTTTTCAAATCAATAAATGATTTGACGATGTTCTTATACATCCTTCCGCTCCAGCTGGTATCATTGACGAATGGCTTTTCCATTTCACTTAACAGATTCCCCAGATCGGCATTAAGCTTATCAACGTCCTGATTCGCAATGTCGTATTTATTAACAATCATCATAACAGAATCTATTTGAACAGCAAAAACATCCTTTTGATACTTCATTTGTATTTGCATGTTTCTGAAATCCTTTGTCATAATATCATTTTCAATTTCCGGCCAACTAAGTATAAAATAGAAAGGAATCAACACAATCAATATCCCAATGATGAATGCGGCTGAAAATTTAAGAAGAAAACTGGTTCTTTCTTTTTTATTTAAAGGTTCCATGGTTTTATGTGTATTTATTTAACTTAATTATTAATCCGCCAAAAAGCTTTTCTTTCCGGTTTGCTCCTTCACAAAAATATTGGTATCCTTCTTTTTCCCAATGTATTCAAGGATACTCAATTTATTGAAAAGGGTTGCTATAACTTCCGTGAACTTCATCATAAGGAGCAAAGTATTATAGCTGTTGGAATGATCATACTGGAAGTTGATTGTGCTGATAAGGGTTTTTTCAAACTCACCTTGCTTCAGGTTGCACCAGTCGGTAAAATAATTCAGCAGTTCTTCCTTTGCTTCTCCTGAATTTGAATCGATTGTATTTTTAACCAAACGGGCCAACCTTGCAATATACTCAATCATGAATAAAGGGGGCTGATCAATAATCTTCCATCTGAATTCAAGAATACCGGTACTTAAAAAATAGAGCATGTTTTCAGAAAGATGTGCAACCACTCTTGCCAGAACATTGCTTTGTTCCTTCTCACTGATCTTGTTCAGGATCTTGAGCAAATCGAGTTCAAGCTGACCAAAAAACTTGTCAAATTCCGCATGGACCCGCACCAGCACGTTAAAGCTTTTAACTGTAGTGCAGGGAGGAATATATTCTTTGATCAGTTCTGGTTTCTGTTCTGCGATCCTGATTTTCCCGATAAGGAGAAAACAAGGGCCCATCTCTTTTTGCGTAAGTTGCTCCTCAGGAATTATATGGACATGGTAAGCCGGCGTTACGAAAGGATACCTGGGAGGTTCCTCTGCAGGATCCGCATTACCTATTGGTATTCTGGAGAAGGGTTCCACCGATAAGGCGACATAGACAATATTTTCATTGCCATTACCGGGAAGATTAAATGTATTTTCAGGAAAAGGAACAGTAAATCCCTGAATGTCAGAACCATTTTCGAAGATCTCAATTCTGGCACCTCCGGGTGTTATAGCTCTGCATTCAAATATCTTTACCCGAAGTGTTTTCTGATTATCTATTGTCATTACAATCTTTAAAGGATTGCCCTTGTCATTCAAGGAAGGAAGCAACCCATAATTGTTCTCATTCAGCCCACAGGCAATGGCATCTTTAATCCTGTCTATGCCTGCATTTTCAATGCTTATAAAGTGGTTTTTATTGATTTTCATGCCATCCACCCAGTTGACATGATAATTTTTTAAGGGTTCATGCATAGTTATGATTCTTTAGTTCGCTGGCAAATAATAACACTGTTTTCCCTGATTTGATTATCGGTTATGATTTGATCCGGATCGATGTATCGTTTTATGCCCAACCAATTTGGTTTATGGTGAAACACCCAGCCATGGGGATTCTCTTCCAAATCTAATAATTCGATTGGACCTTCCCGGTGACGCTCGTTATAATCGTTGACGAAATAATAGAACAGCCGCCCAAACACCATATGCAATGGGGCTTTTGCCCTGAAAGTGGTAATTTCCGGGTCATTCATTTTTTTATGAAAAACAAAACTGACTACCAACAACGAAACCAACTCGCTATCCAGCGGATCGTTGATCTCTTTACCAACCGGATAATGCCACTTCCTGAAGATTCGGGCTGGGATCATTCGGTAAAGATTAAATGCCTGAACAAAAAAGAACGGAACAAAAAACCATGTGATGGCAGTTAGCATAACATACTGAAGCACATGAACCTGTAAGATAAAGTTGTAAACGAGCAGGAAAAAAATTGCGCCAAGGAATGCGACAGCGACAGAAAATAAAAATTCCCATAAGAATTTGCCTTTAACCGTCCAGGGTACTAATTTGTATAAAAAAACAGCATGCAAAACTCCTATAATCAGTATTAAAATCTGTGTCAAAATAAAGAAAGTGCCCAAATTCTCAATTATTCCAAGCAAACCTGGAAGTCCTGCAATTCCAAAACAGAGTGCTGTGATAACCAAATAGATAATGGTGGCCATCTGGTATTTTTTTGCATTTTTTCCCTTCGATAAGGTTAATGACAAAAGGGCGACAACAATTATTAGAAATATGATAATGATTCCTAATCCAAGTGCTTTCATATAATTCTATTAAAGGTTTTTGAATGTCACTGATGTTAAATTCCGGAATTATATCCAAGTATTACATTAGACAGATTATCGTTTAATGTAAATTGTTGTTGGCTTTCGCTGACTTTAATGGTGGTTACGGCATCCATTTCAACAGGAACAAAGAATCTATAAAAACAGTTTAAAAATCCTGAATACGGACTATTTTCAAGATAATCTTTAATGGAGGAATTATTTAATGGCCCAATAACAAACTCCATTACTGGGTCAGAATCTGATATGTAATCCCCACAAATAAAATTTTCCCCCAATCCGGTTGCCCCCAAACCCAAAGCTTTCTTACTATTGCGTGCAGGCGCTTCTTTTTTTGAAGTACTTTTTCGGATAATATTGATCTTGACCTCTTCTTCAAGGATGATCTCGAGACATTTTGCTGTCAGATCAATGTTCCCCAGGATTTTATGTGTCAGATGAAGGATTAAAACAAACCGTGAAACCAATTTTTTCGGCAACGATCTATCGAGTTTCCAGAATTGAGGATAAATATCGTTGAACAGGTTTTCATTGAACCGGCGAAGTATTTTTCTTTCTTCTATCTCAATTTGAATTCGTTGATAAAATAATTCGTTTTCAAACGGAAGAAAAAAAAGACGCGCCTCTTTTTCTTCACCTTTTTGCTTTTTTGAAAATTTGGCCATCTCGTGCCCGGAAGTGAGTGGTTCGTTGGATTGGTCATGAAAGATGGCTTCAGGAAGGCTGTCGTAAAGACCATCTCTTGTTACATGGATTCCAAGAACTTTTTGACCGTTGTCTGAATTAATAACCTCGGCATAAGCAACATCTTTTGAATATTTTCGTTTGAACGAACCATCAGGTACAACAACAATTTCTGCCGGATTCATCCCATTTTCAATGATTTCCGCGGCTATTACCTCAGCTTTGATATCATGTTCAATTTGGTTGATGGAAGAGGCTATTTCCTTTATATCGTTCACCAATTGATGTTATTAATCAATGCAAACTTACTAATAAAATTGATTCACGCGCACCGGATAAAAATTGAACTCTTCGTTGGTTAAATTCCCTCTTTTTATTTAAATGAAAGTGGCGGCAGGTAATGGGAGTATATTACTTTTTTAATGACCAATCACGGTAAATTAGTTAAATTTCAGCTACCTTTGCCGGTTTACCGATGGAAAAACTTAAGACCTTATGAAAACTTCAACATTGATTTTTATTTTTTCTTTCATTCTATCCTTGAATCTGGCAGCACAAGGCATCAGACCTGTTTTTACCATAAATGATAAACCAGGATCAGCGCATAATGCCCATATCACATCCGACGGGAAATTCTATTACACTTGTAATGGAGGAACCGGTAAAGATGGAACTCCAAATGGAAAAATCAACAAGTATACGCTTAATGGTGATTTTGTTCAAAGTTACCCGTTTCTCAAATTCGACATGAGGAGTATCATGTACAACAGTAAAGACAAACATTTGTATATTGCTACTTATGACTTGAAAATTTTTAAAATCATTGATCTTGAAAATGGCACAACAGAACTTCTCTTTGAGAAGATATATAAGAACCCACAATCTGCCATTGCTTTGGACCCTAATGGAAAGACAATTTATGCCATGGATTGCGGAACATTAACAATGTTTAAATTCAAAGATGGTTCAGTGATCAAAACACTTTCCGGTATCTCCTTTGGTGCAGATGATAAGGTGAAACCAGTAGTAGGGAAGTATGGATCAACTGCAGTTGCTGTGGATAAAAACTACATTTACACATGGGATTCTCATTCCTCTTCAAAGAAGATCTATGCTTATGATAAAAAAGGCAATTTCGTAAAAGCCTTCCAGGTTACTAGCGGGAATTGGGGCTATACTCTTTCATGTACAAATGGTTATGTTTTCGTTGCAATAGATGGTCAGTACAAGATTGGGCTCTGGAACGGTTACAAATTATGGTAGGGTTAACACCTGAAAGCAAAAAAACAGAGGGCATCCTTGGGACACCCTCCTCCAACAGTGTATTCAAATGAACTACTTTATTTATGGGCTGCCTGGACTACGAACGCACTTCGTGTTTTTGATATAAAGTTTCATGTCGTTAACAAACAGGACTATGGCAGCTTTATAAAATTCATGTACCAAGGGAAATTGCTCGCTTTATGATTCTCTTTTTTCTCTTGATTTTTTGCCTCATCATGAACAGCTGGACTTTTTACCATAACATCACAACCGGGACTCCAGTTGGCCGGGGTCAATACATTATACTTGTCTGAAGTTTGAAGTGCAATAAGGGTTCTCTTAACCTCTTCCATGTTTCGTCCTATGTTTTGTGGATAGAAGAAAACCGCACAAACCCTGTCATTCGGGTCAATGATGAACACGCCGCGAATATCCCTTGTGTTGCTGGTATATGAATGAAGCATTCCAAATTTTCTCGATATTGTAAAATCTGCATCAGATACCAGGGGAAATTTGATCTTTACAGGCTCTTTGCCAGGATAGCTTATTGTTTCTAACGACTTAACCCAGGCAATATGACTACTCAGCCCATCGGTCGAAACAACAATAATCTTTGCGTTTAACTTATCAAATTCTTCCTGCATGGATGCAAGCTGGAGAATTTCAGAGCTGCAGACCGGCGTGAAATCGGCCGGATGGCTGAAAACGATTTTCCATTTCATGAAATAATCATCCGGAAAGTGAATTTTCCCGGTTGTGGATTGAGCTGTAAATTCCGGAGACATCTCTCCAAGCAGAGGGATCCGTGTATTGGTGCTTTCTTGTGGCCAAAGTTGGCTTACCAAAATCAAATTAATGATTAAAATAAAAACAAACTTTTTCATATGATTATACTTATTTAGATTAATTAAACGCAAAGGTAATACAAATTTCAATAATCCCTCCAAATTTTTCATCACATAGTGAATTAAACCCAAATCAAGGTGGAATTAAGAAATGTCTTTCGGCGACATTCTTTGACCAAATAAAACCGTAAGTGTTTGTTATATAATGGGAAAAGAATTGCCGAAAGGTTGGTATTGGTCAATTGAAATAAAGCGTTTACGTGAGAAAAGAAAAAAGTAAAGTGAGTCCCAATAATCATAAAAAAAGTTAAAATAGCCCGTAAAACTTGCATGAGAATAAAAAAAATAATAAACCAAATCGGTATAACCCTTGCCTCCTAAAGGTCAATAGAAAAATATTCTTTTTTTGTGTACCATGGATTGTCCATAGCCCTTAAGCTTTTCTAAGAGGATCTGCGTAAAAATACCTGTTCTGTAAGGTAATTCAGCGCAACAATAAACAGTTAATTTCTCTATCCAGATCAGGCATTCCAGCGCTTGAAGTGCACTTGCTGTTGATCATATCTTTGTTTTATCAAAATCAGTTAATAAACCCTTAAAACCCCAAAGCCATGAAAACATTAAAAATTTATTCCGCTCTCATCTTCACGATGATCTTTGTCAGTGTAAATGCAGGTTTCGCAAAAACGAGCGATGACCGCAATAAACCAAACGCAAATCCGACGGTACAGGTAATGTACCAGGTAGTTGTACATTTTTCAATAGATCGGCCTTTTTGCAATGTTTACCAGGTTGAAATCATTGATGCCACGGGAAAGCAGGTGGCACCCGCACAGATTTTTCATAAAGGAATCTCTACTTACAAATTCCCTGAACAAACCCGCCAGTTGAAAGGTATCAGGATTGCACGCCTGGTAGAAGTTCCATTTGGACCACATGCTATATGCCCAAGCGGATTGTCAGCAGCTCCAGATGTCAAGGTTATTGAGTTTAAGGATGGCAATACCTATCAGTTCGATCTCTACCCGAAAGTAGGAACGATAAAAACCATTACAGAATAGCTGGCAATCAGATAATGTAAAAAGGCAAGTCATCGCCGGACAGAAATGTCCGGCTTTTTTATGTACAGAAAGGTTTTCTCCCTGCTTTGAGCACTGCATTTTTCATACAAACCAGGCTTTTGGTCTTCCTGTCTGTTTTTTCACAATTACCTACTTACTTTTTTAACCGACAGATCCATCGTCAATCAGCTTATCCGTAGCTCCTCCTCGGTAGCTTCAAATTACAGGTCTGCAATTCAGAGAAAATCGGATGCTGAGTTTTATTCTAAAATCTGCATTCTCTTTGAAGAATCAGACGAACCATTGTTCAGGATCGATGGTCTAATGCGAATCAATGTTCTGTGTGACAATAGAACGAAACAACAACGAAAAGAAACAGAACAACTTGTATAACTCTTTTCCATTATTAAAAAAACATGAAGGAAAAATCAGGGGAGAATGGGGGTTTGAAAAGTTCGAAATAATTCGGGCTTCACATTTCAGATTTCGCACTTAAATTTGTAGCCCCGGCAGGAATCGAACCTGCATCTAAAGTTTAGGAAACTTCCATTCTATCCATTGAACTACGGGGCCGGGAATAAATCTGCGGCAAAGGTAGTAAAATTCAAAAAGAATGAAACATCTCGGATCTCGGATCTCGGATTTCAGATCTGAGATCCGATTATTCATACCTTAGCGCATCAATCGGATTCAGCCCGGCAGCTTTGCGCGCAGGGTACCATCCAAAAAATATCCCGATCGCCGTGGAAAATAAAAAAGAAAGTACAATCGACTGTAAACTGATCGTGATAGGCCATTTCATCACACCGGCAATGATCTCCGAAGCAAAAACCCCGACACCGACACCAATGATTCCGCCGATCAGGCTGATCATCATCGCTTCGATGAGGAACTGAAGCAGTACATCTCTGCCACGTGCACCCACACCCATGCGAATCCCGATCTCACGGGTGCGCTCAGTCACAGAGACAAGCATGATGTTCATGATGCCAATTCCTCCTACAAGAAGGGAAATACTGGCAATGCTCGCAAGGAGAATGGTCAGGATTCCGGAAGTAGCCGTTGCTGCGCTGGAGATATCTGCCTGCGACCGGATCGTAAAATCCGGATCTTCGGACGGTCCGAGCCGATGTCGTTCTTTGAGAACCTGGGTGATCTGGTCTGTTGCTTCAGGAATCATCTTTTCGGTCGTGGCCGAAACCATGATGCTATTGATGTAAGTGATCGTCAGCATCCGTTCCTGGACAGTAGTGAATGGCGCTATCACAATGTCATCCTGGTCCTGTCCGAAAGCATTCTGTCCTTTGGTGGCGATGGTCCCAATAACAACAAAAGGAATCTTGTTAATCCGGATCTGTTTTCCCACAGGATCCGCACCTTCCCCAAACAGGTATTTAATAACCGTCTGGCCTATCACACATACTTTTAACACACTTTTGTCATCGGCAGTAGAAAACATATTCCCCGCATCAATATTCAAGTTGCGTATAAAAAAATAATCGGGGAAAACTCCCCAGACAGAAGTCCGCCAGTTTTGTGATCCTGCGATAAGCTGTCCGCTGGTACGCACTGTCGGCGTGGAAAACAGAACCGCAGGACAGCGACTTGCAACTGCTTTATAGTCGTCAAGCGTAAGCTTCACAGAAGAACCGGCTTCCATCCTGACCCCCCCGGTCATACTTGCAGATGGATATATTGTCAGGAGATTTGTTCCAAGGTTGGCAATCTGCGCCTGGATGCTCTCTCTTGACCCTTGCCCGATCGCAAGCATGGCGATCACTGAGCCCACACCGATAATAATCCCCAGCATGGTCAGGAATGTCCGCATTTTATTCTTGGCCAGGGAGCGTATAGCCGCTTTTAACTGATTCCTGAGTTTCATATCGTTTCCTCCTCGGTCATTACAGGCAGAGTAAGCAATTCTTCACTTGCATTCCGTGGTTTTTCAATTATAATGTCTTTTTGCACCCGGCCATCGCGAAAACTCACATTCCGGTTTGTATAAGCAGCAATATCAGGTTCGTGGGTCACAATCACTACCGTGATTCCTCTCCTATTCAACTGTTGAAAAATGGCCATCACTTCCACACTGGTCCTGGTATCGAGGTTGCCCGTGGGTTCATCCGCCAGGATCACGAGCGGATCGTTAACCAATGCACGGGCTATGGCCACACGTTGCTGTTCACCCCCGGAAAGCTGGTTCGGCAAATGGTGAGAACGATTAGTGAGCCCGACAGATTCCAGGGCATTCATTGCACGGTCGCGCATTTCCTTTGAGCTGATCTTGCTGTTGTACATCAGCGGTAGTTCCACATTTTCAAGGGCCGACGTCCTGGAAAGCAGGTTAAAGGACTGGAACACGAAACCGATCTTCTGGTTTCTCATCTGGGCCAGTTGGTCTTTATTCATTTTACCCACATCAACGCCGTCGAGCAGGTATTCCCCGCGGGTTGGGACATCGAGACAACCTACAATGTTCATAAAAGTAGATTTCCCTGAACCACTTTTTCCCATGATTGCAACGAAGTTACTCTTATGCACGTCTATCTGGATACCCCGCAGTGCGTGAACCTCCAGGTCTCCCATCTGGTATGTCTTAACAAGATTTTTGACAGAAATGATATTTTCAGACATCTTAACGGCCTCCTCTTCCACCACCAGGACGACTCATTTGCGGAGCAAACGGATTCTGCTGTTGCGTTGTACTTGCCTGGGTGGTGCTGTTGTTAACAATGCCAATAACGACATCTGCATCTACTTTGAGGTTCCCTTCTACTTCTGTATAACTGCCATCAGAAAGCCCGGTCTTAACCCTGAAGGGAATAAGTTTGTTGTTCTCTTTTACCCAAACCAAAGCCATGCTGTTTCTGCCTTTCCATGATCCCGGAGCACCGGAATCCTTATGGCTTCTGCGTGAACCCGAACCTCCGGAAGAAAGATCTCCGGACGATCCACGGGAAGTATTGCCTCCCCCTGAACCACCAGTGGCTGCTGGCTCCGAATCGGAACTTCTCTTGTTCGATCGTTCACGGAACTTTTTAATTTTTTCCAGCATCTGCTTAACTGAATCAGGCAATTCAACCATAATTTTATCGAGGTATTCCTGTGGCGGCATAAACCGTGTTGCACTTGCAGGAATTTTAATAACATTCACCGCTTCCTGGATCTTTACCGTGATATTTGCTGTCATACCTGGCATCAGCTTCATTTCAGGGTTTGGAACATCAATAATCACGGTATAATTGACAACATTCTGCAAGACTACAGGCTGAAGCCTGATCTGCCTTACTGTACCGGCAAACTGCTGATCAGTATATGCATCAACAGTGAAAGTAACTTCCTGATCTACTTTTATCTTTCCAATGTCGGCTTCATCGATGCTTGCCTGAACCTGCATTTTCGTGAGGTCGTTGGCAATGGTAAACAGGGTTGGCGTATTAAAACTGGCAGCAACTGTTTGTCCCCTGTCAACATTCCGGGATATCACAACCCCTGAAACCGGAGCCACGATCGTTGCGTACCGGAGATTGATTTTTGCCCTTTCGAGAGAGGACTTTCCTGAGCGAAGATTGCCAAGAGCCGTTTCATAATCCGAAAGAGCCTGGTCAAAATCTGCCTGTGCAACAACCTTTTCGTCAAAAAGCAGTTTCGTCCGGTCATAATTGCGTTTGGTCAGGTTAACCTGAACCTGCGATCGATACAAACTTGATGCTGCATCTTCAAGGGCTGCTGCAAGGTAAGTGGTATCAAGCAGGGCAACAACCTGCCCTTTGCGGACAACCGAATTAAAATCTACGAAGATTTTAGAAATGATCCCTGAAACCTGGGTTCCCACTTGGACGGTAGTATCTGCATTCAGGGTCCCGGTGGCAGTTACAACCACACGGATATCTCCGCGTTCCACTTTCCCGGTGCGCCATTCCAATGCAGCTTCCTTTTTCTTCCCGAAAAACAGCCACGCCCCAACAATGAGTGCCGCAACAACGATGACTAATATAATCCAATAGCTTCTTTTCATTTTTTTATTTGTTTTTATTTTTCTCGCAGAGGCTCGCTGATGAATCGCAGAGTTTCGCAG
This sequence comes from uncultured Bacteroidales bacterium, assembly GCA_903915465.1. Lineage (GTDB taxonomy): Bacteria > Bacteroidota > Bacteroidia > Bacteroidales > FEN-979 > FEN-979. Next base: position 24,871 of record CAIWTA010000019.1, read on the forward strand.
AATATTGATACTATGAATTTTAACTCTGCGTGACTCTGCGTGACTCAGCGGATAACTTTGCGAAACTCTGCGTGAAATTTTGTTTTTTAACTTGTTAGCCACCCCCTTCAGGGGGTAAATCTAAAATTATAACGTAATCGGTTTTCCCTGGTAAAAATCCAGGATTTTAGCCTTAAAGGAGTAATCGTATTTAGCCTGAATCAGGTTCGATTGCGATTGAAAATAGTTGTTTTTCTCGATAAGGAAATCAATGGCCGTTGATAACCCTACATTGTATTTCCGTTCCACATTTTTATATGCCAGCTCTGAAGCATTGACCTGCTCTTTTGTAGCTTCAAATTTCTTTATGGAAGATCTCAGATCGGTATACGCCTGTTCAATAATTTTCCGCAACTGAAGTCTTGTATTCTCTTCATCAAGTTGTGCTGAGAGCGCATTAACCCTGGCTTTTTCAATACTACTTTTAATTTGCCGGTTTGAATAGATCGGGATAGAAAGGTTGAGCCCCAAACCTTCCCCCATATTGTTCCACAATTGATTAAAGAACGGGATATTGCCAGAGTTGACACTTCCAGAGCTTTTCCTGCTTGTACCTGCAAAGTTCGAATTTACATTACCGGTCAAATTAAGTCTTGGCAAACGGGCGCCTTCATTGATCCTGATACCGAGAAGTGCACTGTTGGTCCTGATCGAAGCGCTGGTTATCTGGGGCTGCACCGTCAATGCCTTTTGATAGATCTGTTCATTTGACAAGAGTATTTGAACATTCGGATCCGTAATTTCAGGTTTTTGTATATCAAAACTATCGACAATCGGGACCTGCATAAGCTGCATGAGGGTTACCTTTGCAATGTCAAGCTGGCTCTGGGCGTTGACAACTGACAGGTTATCGGTTGCCTGCTGAGCACGAATCGTAAAGAGATTGCTTTCCGGAATTTTCCCTGCATTCACCATCTTTTGTGTCCGGTCAACCTGGACTGTTGTGGCATCTGACTGATTTTTTGCAGCGGTCAGAACTTCATAGGAAAACAGAACCTGCAGATATCCTGTGGTAACGCCCAGTATGACATCGTTCTTAGCTTTCTCGATATCGTACTTTCCGGCATTCAATATCATCATGTTTTGCTGGATGGTGCGTCTGTTCTGAAAGCCATTAAAGAGGTTGACGCTGCTGTTGACAGAGAAGTTGGTAGAATTGTACGTTTGCTCTACATATTGGTTGGTGACAGGGTCAATGTTTTTTCCGAAATTCAGCCCTTCGCTTGCTCCTGCATTCAGGTTAGGGATGCGATTGGCTTTCGATTGTTCCAGGTTAATGCGGTCGATTTGATTAGACAGCTGGCTTTGATTGATGGAAATATTTCGCCGCATAGCTGTATCCAGGCATTGCTGAAATGACCAAACTTTAATTTGCTGTCCCGAAACAGCAGAAACCACACAACCTGTCATGAACAAGATGAAAAATCTTTTATTCATATCAATCAGATATTTTTATTGTAGTTAATTATTTTTAAGAAGGATTCTCTGTAATTTTCTCCTATTGGTATTGCCTTATCCCCTATGGTTACCGTGCTTCGCTGAACAAACCTGATTTTATGGAGATTCACAATATATGAACGATGTATCCTGTGAAAATCGACTGATGGAAGCTTTTCTTCCATCGCGTTCATACCCAGGAGCGTAATTACAGGTTTCCCACCAACATAAATTTTGATATAATCTTTTAACCCCTCAATGTATAAAATGTCTTTTATATCAATTTTTATCAGTTTGTATTCCGATTTGACAAAAAGATATTCCGGCGCTTTCGAGGGCATCTCGTTTTCAGATGTAAATGCTTTCTTTCGCAGCCCCATGTATTCTTCCGCTTTATTAACTGATTTCAAAAACCGTTCGAATGAAAATGGTTTTAAAAGATAATCAACCACATCCAATTCAAATCCGGCAAGGGCATATTTTTCAAATGCTGTAGTAAAAATCACGAGTGGTTTTATGGATAAGCTTTTTAAAAATTGAATGCCGGAAATATCCGGCATCTGAATATCCAGGAAAATAAGGTCGATTTTCTCCTTCTGCAATAGCTCCAAGGCTTCAAACCCACTTTTGCATTTCCCGACAAGTTCCAGGAAAGATACTTTCCTGATGTTGTCTTCCAGAAGATCAAGCGCCAGGGCCTCGTCATCAATAATTAGACAGCGGATCATTTGTAAAGACTGATTTTAAGATCAACTAAATATTTCACCTTATCATCTTTTATTGAGATCTCATGCTTTCCGGGATAGAGAAGTTCGAGTCGCCGCAAAACATTTTTCAACCCGATCCCTGATTCAACGGTGATATTTTCATCATTTTTTGCGATGATGTAGTTTTCTACTGTAAAATGAATAGACTTTTCTCCTACTTTCAGGCTGATCTCAATCCGGGAATCATCAACATAACTGATCCCGTGCTTGAACGCATTTTCAACAAAGGGAATGAGGAGCATCGGCTCGATAAAATAATTTTCCGGATTCCCTTCAATGGTAAAGTTGATGATCACTTCCGCTGAAATTCTCAACCGCTGGAGTTCGATATAGTTTTTTAAGTACCCGACTTCTTTTTCCAGGGATACCTTTTCATCTTTCGATTCATACAGCATATAGCGCATAATCTGAGACAACTTTATGATGGAATTCTCGGTTTCATCCGATTTTTTCCGTGCAAGCGAACAGATATTATTCAGGATGTTGAACAAAAAATGAGGATTTACCTGTGATTTCAGAAAGGCCAGTTCGGAATTCAGCTGTTCATTTTCCAATTCTTTTTTCTGTTTTTCATTCCGAAACCATTCATTGGTGATTTTAATGGCTGTACTGATGGCAAATACAAACAGCGAAGGAAACACCGGGTACAAAAGTCTTCTCAAAAAACTCGGGTGATGCATCTCGTGGTCCATAATGTTATCGAGAATCTGCGCAAATACTAAGTTCACAACAGAAATAGTCAGGATGATCACCAGGATGATAAGGCTGTAAATTCTGAGTTTCCCCGGAAGAAGAAGTTTCGGTATCAGGAATAAAGAATTGATGTAATAAAATGAAGCCAATAATAGCAGCATGAAAGCATTCCTGATGATAAAATAATTGCTGATGTGCTGCCTGTTGTCGTCAATAAAAGGAAAAAGGAAAAATCCCAGCCAGAACAACACATGTATTGCAAATGTGAAAGATCTTGACTGAATATCTTTGTGTACCCGCATGAATAAGGAATTGGTTCGCAAAGATATCCAATCGTTACAGTCTTTTTATTGAAAATAGACCAGACCAGAAGCTTTGACGACAGAAAGTCATATTTTGATGACAAATCCTTCTGAAAGGGATACTTGACAAGTGCGCAATTCATTAACAGCTACTAATCAATGTTTTAATTCTGATTTTGGAATAAAAAAGCGTATCTTATTGGAGAAATTACTATCTTTGCACCCAATGCTAAACCAGAAATTACAACAACGTCTCATGCAAAAGCTCTCTCCTCAGCAGGTGCTGGTGATGAGGCTTATACAGGAACCCCTGCTGGCTCTTGAGCAACGCATTAAGCAGGAAATTGAACAGAATCCTGCCCTGGAAGAACTATCACAGGATGCAGAGCAGGAAGAAGTTGAGGTGATGGATGAAGAAATTTCACCTTCAGACTCTATTGATTCTGAGGAGGACGATTTTGTTAAAGATAATGAGGAAGAAGTTAAACGTGACAACGATGATTTTTCCCTTGAAGACTATTTAGATGATGATGAAATTCCCGATTACAGGCTGAAAACTAATAACAGCAGCCCGGATGATGAAATCAGGGAAACGCCGTTGGTTTCGGGAATAAGTTTCCAGGAATTTCTGCTTGGCCAGGTTGGATTACAGTCTCTTTCCACAGAAGAAAGCATGATTGCAGCAACGATCATTGGGAACCTTGATGAATCCGGGTATCTGCATAGAGAAATCCCTGCCTTGTGTGATGATCTTGCATTCAACCATAACATTGAAGTCACTCCGGAAAATGTACTGGCAGTTCTGAAAATAATCCAGGGATTCGATCCTCCCGGTATCGGCGCAAGAAATTTACAGGAATGCCTGCTGTTACAGATCGAACGCAAGCCTCTTAGTACAAGATCTCTCCAGCTGGTTCGACAGATTTTATCGGATTATTTTATCGAATTCAGCAAAAAACATTACGATAAGATCCTCCTGAAAACGAAATCTTCCGCAGCTGAATTGAAAGAAGCGATAGAGGAAATTCAAAAATTGAACCCAAAACCCGGATTAAATATCAGTGAGCTTTCCAGAGACAATAATTACGTGGTTCCTGATTTTATTCTTACCAGCATTGACGGAATCCTCGAATTGTCTCTGAATTCCCGGAACACTCCCGAACTTTCTGTCAGCCGGCAATACCTGGATATGCTGCGTGGATATTCGTCAAATAAGGCAAACTCCCATACAAATAAAGAGGCGGTTTCTTTTATCCGCCAGAAGGTTGACTCGGCAAAAGGTTTTATAGACGCTGTAAAACAACGCCAGCAAACACTTTACATCACAATGAATGCAATCATGGATTACCAGCGGGATTATTTCCTTTCGGGTGATGAAACCCGGCTGAGACCCATGATCCTTAAAGATATTGCAGGACTTGTCAACCTCGATATTTCAACTGTTTCCCGTGTTGCAAACAGCAAATATGTACAAACGCCATTCGGCACTTTTTTGTTAAAATCTTTCTTCTCTGAATCCATGCAAAATACCAAAGGAGAA
>CAIWTA010000020.1 GCA_903915465.1 uncultured Bacteroidales bacterium
AATATGCTGAGAAAATTAAAGGTTTTTACCACAATCCGACAAAAATCCCTGAGATCGTTATGCTGTCGTCATGCTACAGAATATATTTCAAGCCAGTATAAATAGTATTTTTCATGGTATTTCTAATCAATAACGTTGAAAAGCGATTGATATTGAATGCATATAAAAAACATATTCCAACGTCTTTCTTCAACCAAAATGGACCTGACCAAAAATAAATAAAAAAAAACAACAAATTTATTTGTATTTGGACTAATTAAACATTATCTTTGTGTCATTATTTACTTTAAAGTTTTTCAATACCAAATTCACTCAATAATTAAGTCATTAAATAAGAAAGGAAAATTATCATGAAATATATAATGAAATTCCGAATTCCTCAGGAAAGAGGCAATGAAGTACTCAGCGACCCACAATTCGGCCATAAGATGAATGAGTTGCTTACTGAAATAAAAGCAGAAGCAGCATATTTTTCAACAATAGATGGTCAGAGAGGCGCTTTTGTAGTAATTAATATGAACGATGCATCGGAAATACCCGCGATAGCGGAGCCGTTTTTTTTATGGTTGGATGCGGATATTGAATTCTTTCCCGTGATGAGACTGGAAGATCTTGCAAAAGCAGGGCCTTCGATTGGTGCTGCTGTAAAGAAATGGGGGACCCGATAATTCTTTTCACCCGGTTTTATTGAAACAGGGTGCTCTGAAAACAAGAGGCTGTCTGGAGAAGATTTCTTTCTTTCAGAGGCTGTCTCAAAAAGTACAATTTTAATGATAACCGCAGAGACGCAGAGGGCTGATAATCAACGCCTTTTTCTCAGCGCCTCAGCGCCTCAGCGGTAAAAATGGACTTTGACACAGCCTCTGATTTTTGACTCTTAAGAATGCCTTCTGAAAAAATTTTTAATGAATGATTAGTTTTGAAGAAGTTACTCCTTCTGAGGATGTAATCCTAAGCAGAAAAATTCCTTTCAGTTTGTTTTTCAGTGCAAATGGAAGAATATTTTTACCGGTTTTCAAAGAAAAACTTTCTGAAAATATTTGTTCGCCATTCAGGTTAAATATCTCAATATCTGCCTGGTGTGCTTTATTATTTTCCAATTGAAGAGTAAATATTCCATCATTGGGATTAGGAAAAATAATAAACTTTTCAGCGATCTTTCCAGAAAAATTGACAACTCCGGTTGAATTGAGATTGCCAATCTTCATTCCATTGCCAAAACTCGTTATCCATACCTCGTTGGGGTCATATGGATTAAAGAACACGCGTTGTGGCTGTCGGAAAGGATAACTGCTGACCAGGTTTGTTAATGGAACTGTATTATTCATATCATTCAACAGCCATAATCCCTGTGTTTCAGTTGTAAGGTAAGCCTGGGTCAAATTTTGAGGATTAAATGTAATAGAAGTCACCCGGTCGTATTGGGAACCTGTCAATTTTGTCCAACTTGCACCACGATTAATTGTTTTATACAATCCGCCCAGGCCATTTGGCGCACCACCCCAGCCACCGTAAACACACACATACCATGTGTTTTGCGAAACATCACCTGGATCAATAATGATATCCTGTGCCCAGTAATACATTGCATTATCGCTCAAATCTGTCCATGAATTCAGCAACGGGTCATAAAGAAAAACCCCTGAACTTGCTGTAAAAGCTCCACTTGGGTTGATCCGTCCGGAAAAAGTACAGACAACTTTTCCATCATTCAAGACAAACATAGCAGCGGGATGTCCTTCTGTACGTGGTGGATTCGGCAGTTTTATCCATGACGAACCGGCGAGATTATTGAGATCATCGGTTCTGTATATCCCTCCCACTTGTGCACCCTGTGTTCCCCCGAAATGAATCACAGAAGCATACATCCTGTTCTGATTATTCGGATCGATGGCAACCCAGTATACAGGATGATTGAATACATGTAAATTCGACCAGGTTGCGCCATCATCTATAGAATAAACAATCTTCCCGCTTGCGTCATTAGCATCCAGTTGTGCATCTTTTAAGCGCGTACTCTGGTACATGTCATGAATGCCTGAGCAAGCGCCATACATAGTTTTGTTGGTGCCTTCTTCAATCCGGTAAAGAGAATTGACCGAAAACCCGGAGTACAAATATCCCCAGCTTTTTCCGGCATCAATACTTCTGATCCCGCCAATATCGCTGAAGCACCCCATCATGGTTGTTGTATCCTGCCAATGTACCTGCCAGCAGGTCGTATTTTCTAATCCGATGCTGTGGTATGACTGGTTTTTTGGAGTAGACGCTCCTGCAGAATGTTGATCAAAAGGATTCACATAGGCCTGTCTCCATGTATCTCCACCATTATCAGTCACTTCTACATTACTAAAACTTCCAAACAGGACTTTATTCGAATTATTGGGGGCAACGGATATTCCAAAACAAGTTTCACTCCAACTCCAAGCTTTATCGCCACTATATCCTTCCCATCCAGTAATGATGTTTGCGTTATTCAAAGTATTGAATTGTTTTGTCCATGAATTTCCTCCATCAACAGATTTCATCACAAGCGGAGCTGATAATGCATTATCGTGGCCACCAAGGTAAATGGTATTTATATCATTCGTTGCCATGGCAGCATACATGATAAAATCATTCGCAAAATTGATGCCGGTTGATTTAAGAATCCATTGCCCGTTTGCATTATCCATTATATAGACAGCTTTTGCATAATTATAATATTCCCATGGATTGATTCCGTTATAAGTGTCGGATGTATTTGCCGCGATACAAACAAACCGTGTATTGCCTGAAGATCCCGCACCAGCAAACGACCAGATCGCCTGACCAGAAGCCATTCCGGAAGTGGGCATTATGGAAAATGCTGTTCCTCCGGTAGTAGAATAAAGAATGCCATCATTTGTTCCGATATAGATATTATTGCCATCCCAAAAAACTCCGCCCATTATCAATCCGGCCCCCATATTGCCCGCATGCTTCACCAATGAAAACGAGGAACCACCTGTATTCGAAAACAAAATATCACCATATGCACCAATAAGCAATTGGGATGGATTTGCGTAATTGGCGCTCATCTTATAAACTGTTCCATAGCTATCGAGGTCATATGCTGTAATCTTCGACCAGGTGTTACCTCCATCATTGGTTTTCACCGGATAGCCATTATTTCCGTCATTGAAATTACAATAAGCAATGTTAGGATCATTCGTAAATTCATAAGTCGACTTTCCAAAGACCTGCAGCTTCCTGAAATCTACCTGCGAATAGGTTACTCCAAAATCTATACTATGGAATAAGTCACTCATATCGCAACTCACATAGAATTCGTTGTCATTTGCCGGATTGATAGAAGGGGAAAACAATGCACCACCTCCGCCAATGCCACGTGGATAAAAGGTGGCAGGTTGGGACAATGCGTTCCATCCCAAAATGGTACTGAAGAAAATGATAAAAAAAAGTTTTGTTTTCATGATTTGGGAAATTTTACAAAAAAAACGATTACAGGCTATCAATGAAGTAATACAAAATCACTTTATCAAGTCAACTGTTTTGATAAACGGAGCTAAATGTTCTTTTGATGAGATTGGAATAACCGTATTATACAGAGTGAATAGGTATGGCTTCAACAGATGCAAAATTTCTATGAATTCCCTTCAGGTATTTGACGTTGGAATATCCGAAAATTACAAATAATCCTTCCCTGCTTGCGAATTTTATTCCCTGTTGTTCCCTGAATTTTTTTGCTTTTTTCCCGCTCTGGATCAAAGGATGCACCCCACCCAACATGCAAGTTCCGAGGCCAAGTGATTCGGCAGCAATCATTGCATAAGTCGCAGCAACGATAGGATCTGCAGGATCAGTATAAGGAGAACCATAAAAATACATGGCAAGCGGAGCATCATAATTGACAAGGTTAATTCCCTTGTCCATATTTCCTAAATAAATATCAAACAAAGGTCTGACGAAACCTTTGAACATTTCATCCATCGGTTTACCCCAGAAAGGTCGCATCAAAGCAATGAACCAATCAGACACCAACCATTTCATACGCTTCAGAAAGTTGCAGTAATCTGTCGCGAAACCCTGGACTTTTTCTTTACTATCCAGAACCAGCACATTGACGTCTGAAGGCGGAAGTCCCATCGGTGCTGTTTTTGCAGCTTCCAGGATCTTATTAATCAACTCTTCACTTACTGGTTTGTCTTTGAATTCCCTTATGCTTCTTCTGCATTGCAGGAGGGCAAGAAGTTCGTCATAATCCGTTGACTTTTCAATATCGGGTAAAACAAACATGTTATCAGGCGACAACATTCGTCCATGAATTTCAATTGCATCTGAGGGACATACTGCCATACAATGGCCGCAAGCGATGCATCCGAAGCATGGGGTGTCAGAAACAACAACTTTTTGATTTACGATTTTTAAACTGAAATCTTTGCAAACATTCACGCAGGAACCGCAAACGGTGCACTTTTCATAATTTATCCTGATTTCTGCTTTATCTTTGGTTCGTGATGTTGGAATTGCCATGAAATCAATTTGAAAAATTTTCAAATGTGTTAACTGGATGAAACTCCTGATTAAGGACTAAAAAGAAATCATTTCTTTTGGTTTAAAATTGTTCTCCATCGTCCAGAAATGAGCCTGCCCATGAGAAATTCTAAAAATTATCAGATCCGGGCTATCCACAGTGATACCAAAACTTTTCAAGAATGGACGGTCGTTCAAAGCTTTTTCTTTTAATGTTCTATCGTTGAGGAATTCCACTTCACCCGATATTCTCAACATTGTCCCGATCATTTGATCATGCTTATAAAAGCAAACTTCTGTTTTAGGATTTTTCTTCAGTTGATGATACAATTCCTTGATTGCACCTGATTGAAAATAAAAACCGGTACTATCTGCAAACCAGAACCCCATGGCTCTTACTCTTGGCTGATCATTTTCCATTGTAGCAAGGTAGCAAACAGGATTTTCGTTAGTGAAAGCAATACATCTCTGAATGTTCATTTTGGGAAAATTTTTGTACGGTATTAGTGTGTCTGTTGCGGCTGATGCTGTAGATTTATACAGGTACACATTTTTGCGATGAACCAAAAAGAAGGTATCTGGTTATCCTGAAATTTTACTATTATCAACATTTCTTACAATGGCTGATATCAAATCATCTTCATTTAGCGGTTTACACATATAATCGTTAAAACCTAAAGCTTTCGCTTTTTGTTTGTCTTCTTCAAATACATAGCCAGTTTGCGCAATTATCACTACGTCTTTATTGAATTTTCGTATTTCCATTGTTGCTTCATACCCGTCCATTTTAGGCATTCTTATATCCATTAAAATCAAATCAATAGAAGGGTTACTCCTGAACATCGATATTGCCTCTTCACCATCCCATGCATGAAGAATTTTCACAGATGTTGAAGAAAGTAACTCTCTGATAAGATAAAAATTCGCCATATCATCTTCGGCGATCAAAAGTAAAATACTTGATAAATTAACTGCTGCTTTCATAGTTTTCTCCTTTCTCTCACAAATTTTGCCTTGTATTTCGCACGAAATTGTAAAAACAGATGTGAAAAATCGTAACTAAGGTATTACTTTTTCCCCAAATACAATTTTTTTGGAATAAAAATTTATTAGTGTTGCGAATATGAATTCTGTTTGGTTTTGTTATCAACAATCTTATTGATGTTTATAAAATAGCCTGGATTCATTAATTTTGTCATCCTATTATGTCGTCTGATATTATAAAAGGCCGGGATTTCGTCCCGGAACTTCTTTTCTTAGCTTCCCGCAGTAGTGGTCCTGGCGGACAAAATGTCAATAAAGTCAGCACAAAAGTGGATTTGCGGTTCGATGTATTGAATTCAGTACTTCTTACTTCCAAAGAGAAAGAGGTGGTGCTGAAAAAACTTGCAAAGAAAATCAGCAATGACGGAATCCTGATCATCGTTTCTCAAAGTGAACGATCTCAACTCAGGAACAGACAAAAGGTTATTGAAAAATTCTATGCCCTGATTGAGAAGGCATTGACGCCAAAAAAAACAAGAAAACCGAGCAGGCCATCAATTTCCTCCATAGAAAAGAGGTTGGAAAAAAAACGTTTGACTTCTGAGAAGAAAACACTGCGAAAAGGAACACCAATCTGAGAAACTGTTTAGCTCTGTCAGCTGGTCAATTAAATATACTCCTGCACTTCCACTTCACCCTTGATGATCCGAAGCGCATTGTCTGCCATTGATTTGATCTCATTGTCGCCGGGATAAAAGAAAGTTGGTGCAAATTTTTCAACATGTTCAAGAATAACACTATTGACAAATTCGATGTTTGCAAGTTCGCCGGTAATAAGGATTGCATCGACATCACCTTTGAGCACGGCATACATTTCCCCGATGGTTTTTGAAACCTGATATGCCATGGCTTCTAAGATAATTTTGGCATGTTCATCTCCATTCTTGACCATATTTTCGATTTCATGTAAACTGGTTGTTCCAAGGTGTGCATTTAATCCACCGCAGTGGGAGATCAAACATTCAATCTGTTCTTTGGTTCGTGCACCACTGAAGCATAATTCAACGATATCGCCCAGGGGTAATGTTCCAGACCTGACCAGCGAGAAAGGGCCATCGCCGGCAAAACCCTGGTTTACATCAATGACCCTGCCTTTTCTGTGCGCGCCCACTGTTGTGCCATTTCCCATGTGGACCACGATCAGGTTTGTTTCCTCGTATTTCTTTTTATGCGTCTCAGCATAAATTTTTGCAACCGCCTTTTGATTCAGGGCATGAAAGATGGATTTTCTGTGGATATCCGGCGATCCAGTGATGCGTGCAATCTCCTGCAGCTCATCAACAACGGTCGGATCTGCAATCAGTGCCATTGTTCCAGGAATTTCACCCGCAATTTCATCAGCCACCAAACCACCGATATTGATGATATCCTCGCCAACCGGGCTATGCTTCAGGTCATTCTTCAGTTGTTCATTTACTTTATAAACGCCCGATTGAACTGGATGGATCAGTCCTCCCCGTGAAATTACCACTTTCAGATCATCCAGCGCAAACTGGTTATTTTTCAATTCTCTGAGGACAATATTTTTCCGGTATGAAACCTGGTCGTATATAGATTTAAAGCCTGCCAATTCTTCTTTCGAGTGTCTTCTGCTGATCATGTATAACAGTTTATAATTGTCATAAACTGCAATCTGGGTTTCGTAATCCTTTGGATTAACGACGAGAATATT
>CAIWTA010000021.1 GCA_903915465.1 uncultured Bacteroidales bacterium
CGAAATGAATCGAAACAAACGATATCCCTTTCCGGATGGCCACCCGGGATCTATTTTATAAAAGTCGTCAGTGGTGACAGGGCCATGACGGGCAAGATCCTGAAGAGGTAACATATCATAGGGCACCCTGGGAATTTACGATGCTAATATTCGTCACATCCGCGCAACGGGATGGCAATGTTACGGGAGCGTAAATTAGTAATGTTGCACCTGTGTTGTACCAGGCAATAAAAAAACCCGCATAATTATTTGAAATTATGCGGGTTATAAAACGATTTGTGACTCCGAAGGGGTCATATAGGGCAAATTGAAAATCAGGTCAATACCTTTGTAACGCCCGTCTTTCCTACATAATATTGAATAACCTTTACAAGCGTTTACCGTCGGTTAATAACTTTTACTGACAAATTTGTACAAGAAGTTGACAGTTCGTACCTTTGAACTGACAAAAAAATGCAGTACAAATTATGGCTTCAGTAATCTTCTATCCCGACAAGGAAAAAAACGGCAAAGCGCTGTTACTTATATCATTTACCTTTAATCATAAGCGTTTGAGACTTTCCAGCGGAGTGCATGCGCCAGTTGCGAAGTGGGACCAGGAAGCGCAGAAAATAAAACCGGTCAAAGATTTTGCAGATGAAAATAAGAGGCTTCGAGAAACTGTCAACTTTTTTCTTGATAAATACGATGAGATTTTCCCCAAAGGAATCAAGCTGTCTGAGGAAGAAGTCAGCCGAAAAGCGGAAGAGATGAATGAAGCATTCAAGGTGTTTACCGGAAGGAAAAAGGCAAGCATTGTACACAAAATAACTCTGTACACTTATTTCGATATTTTCAAAGAAAGGTTTAAGAACAGGATCACCAAAGAACATCTTGATCACTATAGTGGGCTAAAAAGGCACCTTGAAGAGTTTGAAAAAAAGCATTCCTTCAGGATTGATTTTGAAACCATAGGAAAAGACTTCTATTATAAATTCACGGATTACCTGAAGGCAAAGGGCTTTAAGCCAAATACCATCGGAAGCCACATTAAACGACTCAAGCGTTTGATGAATGAAGCGAACCAAGATAACCTTACCACAAACCGTGAGCACCAGAAAAGGGAATTCAGAGCTCCTAAAGAGGATGCAGATACCATTTTCCTGAATGAAGCTGAAATCAAAACTCTTTATGAAATGGACATCGAGTTTCCCGGCTATAGAAGAATACGTGACATTTTTGTTTTGAACTGTTATACCGGGCTAAGGCATTCGGATTGGTCAAAAGTGTTGAAGGAAAAAATACAAGATGGAAAATTGCATGTCAAAACGCAAAAAACAAATGAACCAGTCATCATTCCGGTAAAACCGCTGGTGCTGGAAATCTTGGATAAATATGAAACTATTTATATCCCATCAAATCAAAAGACGAATGATTCTTTAAAATGGATAGGCAAGAAAGCTCATGAGAAAAAACTTGGTAACGGTAATTTTCAAAAATGGCTTGAGATCAGAACCCATACAGCGAGGAGGTCATTCGCTACCAATGCTTACCTGGCAGGCATTCCAATGCGTGACATAATGCAAATCACCGGCCATAGGACAACAACTTCATTTCTTACATATATTCGAGTCACAAAGATTGAGACCGCAGAAAAACTCAAAAATCATCCTTTCTTCAGTTAAGAAATCCGGACAAATAACGATCACCTGACAACGCAGGTGATCGTTATCGTCAACAGGCCGAGTATTTCAGCATCAATCGTTGTCGAAGGTGGCTCAGTTTCTCCTGGAATAAATGCCGGATCACCTTCTTTAGGTACAATTTCTCCCACGTCTTTCTGAACAATATCGAGATAAAGCCAGTTGTCTTGTGGCAAAGTTGAGTTTGCGAAATCCGTAGTTTCTGTTCCTGCATAAACTGCCTGAATCGGACGATCAGTCAATGAAAATCCTCTTTCATTAACTGAACTTCTGCACTCAATAA
>CAIWTA010000022.1 GCA_903915465.1 uncultured Bacteroidales bacterium
AACATCAAAACAGATAATAAAAAAGTTCTCGCTAATTTTCGCATAAAAGGACTCTGATTCATGCAGAATTAGTAACTGTTTGTTTTTTGCGAAAATTTGCATTTCGATCAGCGTAAATCTGCGGGAAAAAAACACAATTCCCGCATATTCAATATGTACTCACCCTTGAATCTATTTTGATAAAATACGAAACTCAGTCCGGCGGTTATTCGCCCTGCCCTGTTCAGTTTCGTTGGTATCGATGGGTTTCGTCATTCCATATCCATTATATGAAAGACGTTCTGCAGCGATACCATGTTGAACCAGGTAGTCATAAACAGCTTTGGCACGATTTTTCGAGAGCACCACATTATGGTCGGCTGCTCCCTGGTTGTCGGTATGTCCGCTGAGTTCTGAGTGGATATCCTTATTGGCAGTCAGGAAGGTGACTAATTTTCCAAGTTCCGTGCGTGATTCCTCTTTGAAGTCATATTTATCCGTATCGAAGAAAATATTTTTCAGAATGACGGTCTCCCCTATCCGGATCTCCTGCAAAGGAATGTTTTTGATAAATGGAAGTGCCTTTGAACTCAGACCTTTTAGTTCAAAATGATCAGAGTAGAACAAATAACCATCTTTTGAAACATTCAAAGCATAATTTTTATCAACAGGAAGAGACAATAAGAATTCACCATTTACAGGATCCGAATTCGCATTAACAACTGTTTTATTTGTAGCCAGGTCGATCAGTTCAAATTTCGCTTCGAGCCGTTTTTTCGAATCCCTGTCAAAGACGATTCCTTTCATATAAGTTGCTTTCCCGGGGCGGGCTTCCGGGTAAAGTATGAATGTGTATATATCCTGCTTACCTTTTCCTCCTGCTTTGTCAGAAGAGCAATAGGCCAGCTCACCGTTTGCATTGACAACAAGTGTAATCTCGTCAGCAAAAGTATTGATCGGATAACCCATATTAACAGGTTTCATCCAGTTACCGTTTGCATCTTTCCTCGAATAATAAAGATCCAACCCGCCCATACCGGGATGTCCCCTGGAAGAAAAGTACAGAGTTTGGTCGTCAGGATGAATAAAAGGCGCCATTTCCGGCATTGTAGAATTGATGGAATCCCCAAGGTTAACCGGCTCCGACCAATTTCCATCCTGCTGTAATTCTGTCCTCCAGATATCTGAACTTCCTTTACCTCCTTTGCGTTTACTTGAAAAGTATAGCGTCTTTCCATCGGATGAAAATGAAGGTTGTGAATCCCATTGAGGTGAATTTACAACAGGGCCCATATTCAACGGGATCGACCAGCCATCACCATCTTTCTTTGCCCAGTAAAGATCGCAGCTTCCATATCCGTCGGCACGTTCACATGCAGCAAAGAAAAGGAACTGCCCGTCAGGTGATATGCATAATGCTCCTTCATTTCCGAAAGTATTTATCGGAGCGCCCATATTTCGTGCTTTTCTCCAGATACTGTCGATCCGGGCAGCACGATAAAAATCTTCATTGAATTCTGAAGTATGTTCTACCAGTTCACTGCTTCTGAGAAGTTTTCGTGTAAAATACAAACTCTGGTCATCTGTAGTTATAGCATTTACGTACTCGTCGTCACCTGTATTGATGCTATCACCGAGATTAACCGGATCAAACGGCACAGGATGTTCCATGGCATTTATCCCGAAATCACACGATTTAAGATTATTCCTTGCTTTTGATTGTTTCTCCGCTGTGATCTCCTGAGATTGTAGAAATTTCAGATAATCTTTTCTTGAATCCTGGTATCGACCGATGGCAAGCTCAATGTTAGCGGTAATATAATAAAGCTGGGGAGAAAATTCAGGATTGATGCTAAGGGCTTGCTTATAGCAGTTCAAGGCATCTGGAAATTGCTGTTCTTCCGCCTGGATATCACCTTTCAGGATAAATGCTTCAATGAAAAATGGATCATCTTCAGTAGCTTTATCTAATGCTTTCATGGCTTTTTCAAAAGCCTTACCATCATAGAATTCGACTGCATCCATAAAATAGCGAAAAGCTTTTTTGGAGTTGGTCTTTGGAATTTGTGTCTGTCCAAAAACAGGAATAACAAAAGATGTGGAATACAAAAATATAAGCAAGAAAAACACAAACCTGGTTTTCATGGAACCTGTTGGTATGTTAGTATTGCACATCCCAGTGGAATCCGGACATAATTTTAACTCTGTGTTATCGGCAACTTTAACCATCGATTGTGTTTCTATCAACCTTAAAAGGAAAATCAAACAGCCAACTCACCTATGTCAATCTATCTTACCCAAACAGGAATTGACTCATGTATTTGCTGATACCAAACACTTTCATCATCCAAGGATAAATTTTTCTGAATGAGATCGTCCAAGAATGACTTCAAGAATTTTGAGTTGTTGAAACTTTTATCTTTTGCAATTGTAATGAACGAAACAAACTGATTTAGATTCATTGGAACAATTCTTGTTTTACCACCGTATAATTTCGTGTTCATTCGGTTTAGGTTGAAAAAATGTGCTAAAGCACCTTCACTAATTTTCGGTGCGACAAACAAACAATAAACAGGAACATCAGAATTTCTTTGCAAGTTTCCGAAATGACGCGCAACAGGTTCTCCTTCCATTTCATACTGTTTGTTTCCGCTTGACATTGTTACCTCAATAATCATTTTAAATCCATCATACTCTGCTTGAATATCAGGCATATTGCCGAGAGCAGGATTCAACGGAACTCCATCCAGATCCAAAACAAAATTTCCTTTGATTTGTTTAGCGAAATTAATCATAACCATTGCTCTCCAAATATTCCATTCCAAATAAAGGGGCGGATCTGGAACTTCCTTCTTCTGAATTTTTCCGAACACATCAATAATATCATCAAACTCTTGATAATTTTTCAAAGCAACTTCTGTTTCTTCAATCGCAGCAGAAATCAACTTCTTTTCAGTTGCCTCCAATAAATCTTTCAATGACTCGATACTTGCAGTTGAATCAAACTTCACAGACAATTTTGAAAGTTGTTTTTCAAGATATTTTCTATTATCAGTCAGCAACAATAAAGAATCCGGATTGAAAAGATATTTTTTGTAATCTTTTTCGTTTATTAAGATATTAGCTTTTCTATCAACTTTCTTTAGAACATAATCGACTTCAAGAGTACGAGACGGGGCAATAATCATTCGGTAAGTTTTTTTTTCAAATGAAATGAATTGAGTTGCTCTCAAATAACGAATAAAAGCATCGGCATTATCAATATGGTTGCCTTTCTTAGTCTTACAAACTTTGCAAGAGAAACATCATCACTCTCACGGGTTTTAAGGTCATTTGCTTTTATTTCCTCAGCATACACTTTCAAAATTTCATTCGTAAACTTGCCTTCAATAAAAGTCCTACGATTACCCTTAAACTTTGAAACATCGGTTCTAAACTCTTTTATTGCAGCAACAATAGAATCAAATTTGTTGTTGTGAGTCATTTGAACAAAATAAATTGCAACCTCCATTTTTGAAATGTTGCCAAGTTCTTTTATTAACCGTAACAATTCTAAATAAGGCTTTACATTAAAACCTCTATCTCGAGGAATTTTATGATATGGAGACGGCAACTGAAATTTAAAAAGTTGTCGTGCTATTACTTCACTTGTTCTTTTACCACTTAGTAATTGTTTGCCGACTATTGATAAAGCTATTTTGGGCTTTAAGTCAACAAAACCAAGAGCTTTAGGGGCTCTTGTAATTCTATCTCTTGCTGCAAATGATTTTCTAGCTCCGCTTATGCTTGGAATTCCTCCTTCAAAGAAGTCAGATTCACAAAGCTTATCATAGAATCCGATCTGAGAATCAATATTCCAATCTTGCCCAGAAAATGAGTCTATTAATACCTGAATTTCAGGAATGATTTTCTCAATGGTTCGTGGAGAAGTAAAAGCGAATATTGTTCTTGTCTTATTTAGATTTGCCATTCAAAAATAATTTTGTCATTGCTTCATCATCTGCCAAGGCTGATGAATTTTGATAAATGTCAGTTTTTGATTTCAAAAACTGTTGAACCCTTTCCTTGGAAACTGAAATTGATTTATCGGAAATATCACAACCTAAAAACCTGCAGTCAGATTTTATTGCTGCAATAGCCGATGAACCACTTCCAAGAAATGGGTCGCAAACGACAAAATCTTTTTCTGCACTTCCTATCAACATTAGTTCAAAAACCTCTGTAGGTTTTTGCGTAGGATATTGCGAGGAATTAACTCTTTTTATTTTCCAGACATCAGGAATGTTTTTTGAATTCAAGTGCCGTTTTCCCTTGCTTGCAAACAATATAAATTCGTGCCTACGTCTGAAATAGTGGCCAAGTCCAATGTTTACTTTGTCCCAACACAAAACATTTTTTACTTCAAAGATATCACGAGCAATTGGAGCAAGTGATAACAGGGAGAAAGAGTCAAACATTATGTAAATGTGACGATTGTTTTTCAAAACACGATAACATTCTTGCAAAAAGGTTTTGTAGTTGTCTTCGGTATCATGAAATTCTTCAAACCACTTTGCTCCATTTTTTCCAGCATCAGAATACTTGCCTATGATTTTTCCACGACCAAGTTTCAAACGCTGGTTCATTCCCGAATAGGCAGGGTCAGTAATAATTACATCAACACTTGCTGCAGGTAAGTTTTTTAAAAAGTTAATCGCATCGTCTTGAAACAATGAAATTCTATTGTTGGCACTTTCAAAAACTGGTTTCTGTTTTGCTTCAATCTTATGACCGTTCAACAAATAAAAAGGTTTGTCATTTTCATAACCGTTTTGTTTTGAAACCTGACTTGAAAATAAATCCAGCAGCATTTGATATGACTTCTCTGACAGAGACCCATTCTTACCGACTTTTATTTTGTTGAGACGAATATATTTCTCAACATCCTCTTCAACTACTGAGAGTTCATCTATGACATCTTGAACTGTATGAATCATTATTTCCGTTTACTTTGTTACAAATTTAGGAAGAATTATCAGAGGAAAAAAGAAAATTGCCAACACACAACTTGTGCAGTACTAACTTTGTCAAAACACACCTTCAAACGAAGAGCAAGGTCGGAAATAACATCAGATTATATGAAAATTTCATTAATCCCCGATGTGTTCATACTTAATCTCATTTCATGGAATTCTCATGTATTTATGACTCTGAAGAGAAATTTTCCAAATAGGATGAGATTGAACAAATGTTACAATTTTCGGGATGATAAAATCTCTTACACTCCATTCAGGTTGCAGGATTAAGAAACAATCCTTACCAACTTTTGTTGCGTTTTCCTCTGCCCAGTCAAAATCAGAAGAATCTTCAATAATTACCTTTATTTCATTGGCCAGAGGAAGAATTTCCTGTACTGGCGGGTTTTCTTTTTTTGGGGAAAGACATATCCAATCCCATTTCCCACTTAAATTATAGGCTCCGGAAGTTTCGAGGAAGGTTTTTATCCCTCTCTGATGAAGTTGATCACAAAGAAAATCAAGATTATAAAGCAGTGGTTCACCTCCTGTTATAACGATTGATTTTGCCGGGTATAAAGCTGCATGCTCAGCAATCAGCATGGCGGAAACAGGTGGATATTTTGTAGCATCCCAGGATTCCTTGATGTCGCACCAGCAGCACCCCACATCACAACCACCGATCCGCGCAAAAAAGGCAGGTTTGCCTGCATGAAATCCTTCACCCTGGATCGAATAAAACTCTTCCATGAGCGGAAGAACTTTCCCCTCCCTGAGTAATATTTCCAATTTTTTATCCAAAAGGTCAGTACTGAATTTCTTTTCTGGCTGCTTTCAAGGTATTCAGAAGGAGTCCAGCTACAGTCATTAACCCAACACCGCCGGGAACGGGCGTAATGTAGCTACACTTTTTCGAAACCTCATCAAACTTTACATCTCCAATGAGACGGTATCCGGATTTTGTCTCTTCTGAAAGAATTCTGTGTATTCCGACATCCACCACAACGGCATCCTTTTTCACAAACTCTGCTGTAACAAATGACGGTTTCCCCATTGCAGCAATGAGAATATCTGCCCGGGAGGTGATTTCCTTCAGGTTCCGGGTAAAGCTGTTGCAGAGTGTAACTGTTGCATTTCCGGGATTGGTCTTGCGTGATAACAAAAGACTCATGGGCGTTCCAACTGTATGGCTGCGGCCAAGTACAACGCAATTTTTTCCTTCAGTTTCAATCCCGTAACGTTCCAGCAGAATCATGATTCCATAGGGTGTGGCCGGCAGGAAAGCAGGAAGGTTGAGCACCATACGACCGATATTGATCGGATGAAATCCATCAACATCCTTTGCGGGATTTATTCTTTCTATGATTTTGTGCTCATTGATATGAGCTGGTAACGGCAACTGGACAATAAACCCATCGATTTCAGGATCTTTATTAAGGAAATCCACTGCTTCCATTAGTTTATTCTCGGTTATCGCAGCAGGATAACGGTAAACGGAAGAGATGAAGCCCGCTTCCTTACAGGCTCTTTCTTTGGAAGCAACGTATGTTTCGCTGGCAGGATCAGACCCAACAAGAATCGCAGCCAGGTGAGGTGTATTGATTCCATTGTCCAACATCTCATTCTTAACCTGAGCAGCAATTTCTGATTTTATTTGATCAGAAATAAGTTTTCCATCCAGCAGTTTCATTGTTTTCTTTCGTTAAGTATTTTTTTGCATGTTCCGCATCATGTTGGCCATTCCTCTTCCTTTGTTTGTGGTCATCATTTTCATCATTCGGCGGGTATCCTCAAATTGTTTTACCAGTCTGTTTACTTCCTGAATGGTTGATCCGCTTCCATCTGCAATTCTTTTCCGGCGGCCGCCGTTTAATACAGTCGGATCTTCACGTTCTGCAGGTGTCATTGAATAGATGATTGCTTCAATGCCTTTAAATGCATTGTCATCAATATCCATGTCCTTTATGGCTTTCCCCATACCAGGGAGCATTCCGATCAGGTCTTTCACATTCCCCATTTTTTTGATCTGCTTGATCTGAGAAAGGAAATCATTGAAATCAAACTGGTTTTTGGCTATTTTTTTCTGAAGTTTTTTTGCTTCTACTTCATCAAATTGCTCCTGGGCCCTTTCCACCAGAGAAACGATATCACCCATACCGAGAATACGGTCGGCCATACGTTCCGGGTAAAAAATGTCGATAGCGTCCATTTTCTCACCAATACCGACAAATTTGATGGGTTTGTGGACAACAGATTTAATTGTGAGTGCCGCTCCACCTCTGGTGTCACCATCCAGTTTGGTAAGTACCACACCTTCGTAATCTAACCTATCATTGAAAGCTTTTGCCGTATTGACTGCATCCTGCCCTGTCATAGAATCCACAACAAACAAGGTTTCCTGCGGATTCACCGTTTTCTTGATGGCAGCGATCTCATTCATCATTTCTTCATCAATAGCAAGACGTCCTGCCGTGTCGATGATAACAACGTTGAACCCGTTCTCTCTCGCGTGAGTGATTGCGTGTTTGGCAATTTTGACCGGTTCTTTACTTCCTTCTTCAGTAAAAACCTGCACTTCGATCTGCTGACCAAGCACTTTTAACTGGTCAATAGCGGCAGGTCGGTAAACGTCGCCGGCAACAAGAAGAGGGTTTCTCCCCTTTTTTGTCTTCAGGTAATTTGCAAGTTTGGCGGCAAACGTGGTTTTTCCAGATCCCTGCAATCCTGCAATCAGGATAATGGCGGGATCTCCTTTTATGTTAAGGTCGGTTTTCTGACCACCCATAAGTTCTGTAAGCTCGTCGTGAACAATCTTGACCATCAATTGCCCGGGAGAAACCGAAGTGAGTACATTCTCACCGAGTGCTTTTTCCTTTACATGATCTGTGAATTGTTTCGAAATCTTGAAACTGACATCCGCATCCAATAATGCTTTTCTCACATCCTTCAGGGTTTCTGCAACATTGATTTCCGTAATATGACCCTGACCTTTCAGAACTTTGAATGCTCTGTCGAGTTTTTCACTTAATCCTTCAAACATAACAATAGAATTTTATTGACGGGATATTCATAAGTATTTTTAAGACTGTTAAAATTTACGATTAATTCGATTTACGATTTACGATTATATTGACGATTTTGGATTTACGAATTTCGAACTTTGATTAGTATTAAAAGAGGTATAAGAGAATTATCATTCCCTTACGAATCATGAATAATAAGTCTAACATTGCAATCAAAAATTCAATCGAAAATCGTAAATCGAATTAATCGTAAATCAATCAAGTCGAAAGATTAAATAAATTATAACCCGTTTCTTAATATCCCTGTTCTTAATGGCTGGCAAAAGTACGAATTTTCAATGATTTTTTTTTCAACTGCCGTACATTATCAAAAAAAACCTGTATGTTTGTGCAATTAAAAACTAAACATTAACCATTAAAATTTAACCACTATGAAAAGAACATTACTCTTTTTAGTAGCACTTTTGATCGTGACAATGTCTTCTTTTGCCCAATGGACAATGCAGAATACAGGATTCACAGCAGCCTCAAGAGGGATCAACTACATTAGTATCGTCAGCCCCAGCACTGTTTGGGCAATTGCTTATGATGGAAGCGGCGGCGGAGCTTATATCACCGATTTCACCCGCACAGTTAATGGAGGGACGTTATGGACTCCTGGACATGTTGTTACCGGAACTACTTATGGGCTAGGAAACATTTCAGCTATTGATGCAACTACAGCATGGGTAGCTCTTTATAATGGCACAGGCGCTCAGGATAATAACTGCGGTGTCTATAAAACCACCAATGGTGGTACTACCTGGACTCAGCAACCAGGTGCACTTCAGGGATCAGCGTCATTTGCTGACAACGTGTATTTCTGGGATGCCAATGATGGCATGTGCCATGGTGATGTGAAGGATGGCTATTTTGAAATTTATACCACATCAAACGGTGGAACAACCTGGACAAGGGTTCCCCAGGCAGATATTACAGCTACTGTTGTTACTGGTGAAGGTGGATGGACTTCAGTTATTGATGCCGCAGGCGACAGCTCAGTTTTCTTTGGCTCCAATAAAGGTGTCCTTTATATTTCTCATGACAGAGGACATCATTGGGTAGGTAAAGCCACTGGTATTGTTGCTGCAACGAATGGCGGTGTTCAGCACATTGCTTTTTTAGACGAAATGAATGGGTATGTAGCTCAGGAAAATAATCCCGGCGCTGCTACTGATACTACTTTACAAATTTACGGAACTACTGATGGCGGAAACACCTGGGCACCGGTTACCAAAAGTGGTTGGGTTTTCAGTAATAGTCTTGCCGCAGTTAAAAATTCACCCAGCACTTTTGTAACAACAGGGGCAAACGGCGGTACTACTACCGTTCCGCATGTTGTAGGTTCATCATATTCATTTGATGGTCATGCATTCGTAGAATTCCCTGGTACAGTTGGAACTCCTGCTGCCGGCGGAACTCAATTCCTTTACGCTTCATTCCTGAATGATTCGACAGGTTGGTCTGGTTATTTCAATACAGATGCCACCCATGATGGTATCTGGAAATTTACCGGAGTCCTTGCACTTCCGGTTGCCGAATTCATGACACCAGATACTGCACTTACTCTTGGCAGTACTGCTCATTTCACCAATCTGTCGACTGGTAAACCCACTTCTTATCGATGGAAATTCATGACGGGTCTTACTGATTCTATTATTTCAACACTGAAAACTCCTCCTGCAATACTTTACAACTCACCTGGAGATTTTAATGTAACTCTTAAAGTTACAAGTGAAATGGGCACAAACACTCAAACGAAAGTTGGATACATTCATGTGGGTGATGTAGGTATCTCTGACCAGACAAAAGCTACGATTATTATTTATCCTAATCCTGCTACTGACGTTGTTAACGTTCAGGCCAGCAGCAACATCACAGAGGTTCAGATCTTCAACCTTGTTGGTCAGGTTGTTTTGACCAAGAAAGTTGACAGCAAAATGATTTCTCTCAATACTACTGCTCTGAAAAGTGGTGTATACAATCTGAAAGTTGTCATGAGCGATGGTTTCATCAACAAGAAAATTGTTATCCAGTAACCAGAAAGAAGATTGATATCCCTGTAAAGGGAGACAATTAGAGAGGCTGTCTCAAGGCGAGGCGGCCTCTCTTTTCTATTTTGCCGGACCATCACTTATCCGGTCAAAGAACAACAACTTGAGATGAGATTCAAAGAAGAAAAATAAAACCTTACAAACCCTTTATTGGAATTGTAATTTATATTAAATCAGTCCATTGAATTACTGAATTTTCACCACGAAGACACAAAGATCATGGAGTTTCACGGAAGAATTCATGAACGGAATTAGTACTAAATATTCTCTGTGATTTCTCTGTGTATTCCGTGTCTCCGTGGTTACAATAATCGTACAAAAAACACCAATGTGGTTTTGCTTCTTCGCAGTGAAAAAACCGTAGATCGTAAATCCTGTCAATCGTAAATAAAATTGTCTACATCCGGTCCGGCACTTCAATCCCAAGCAAATTCAAGGCTTTCCGGATTACATCCCCGGTAAAAGCTGAGATCATCAAGCGGGTGATAATTTTATCCCTGGCTTCTTCTTTCAAAATCGGAGTTTCCTGGTAAAACTGGTTGTATCCTTTCACCAATTCGTAAACATAATTGGCAATACACGAAGGATCATAATCTTTTCCTGATTGTGCAACCACTGAGGGAAATTGATGCAGCAGTTTAATAATCTCTTTTTCCTGCTTTAGCAAGGTGTGATAAGGCCATTCTCCGGAGTTTTTACCATTCTTTTCCTGCAATTTATAACCAGCGATGGCAGCTTTTTTTAACAAGGATTGAATCCTGGCATACGTGTATTGAATAAAAGGACCGGTATTCCCGTTGAAATCAATAGATTCCTTAGGATCAAACAACATGTTTTTCTTAGGATCTACTTTCAGGATAAAATATTTTAGCGCTCCCATGCCTAAAATGCGAAATAAACTTCCGGCTTCTTCATCAGAAAAGTCATTTAACTTTCCTAATTCCCTGGTAGTCGTTTCTGCTGTCCGAACCATTTCTTCCATCAGGTCATCGGCATCCACAACTTTCCCTTCACGGGATTTCATCTTCCCTTCAGGGAGTTCGACCATGCCATAAGAAAGATGATAAATCCGGTTTGCCCATGAATGTCCTGTTTTTACAAGTATTTTCTTCAGAACATCAAAATGATAGTTTTGTTCGTTTCCTACTACGTAAATTAAATTAGATGGGAGAAACTCATTGTGGCGCAACTCGGCTGTTCCCAAATCCTGTGTCATATAAACTGAAGTCCCGTCACTTCTTAAAAGTAGCTTCTCGTCCAATCCTTCAGTCCTGAGATCAGCCCAGATGCTGCCATCTGCTTTTTGTTCGAGGCATCCATTGCGCAACCCTTCCATAACGAGTGCTTTCCCATGAAGGTAGGTTTGTGATTCATACTGGATCTCATCAAAATCGACTCCAAGATTTTGGTACGTTTCTTTAAAACCAAGGTAGGCCCAATTGTTCATCTGGTGCCAGAGTTCAAGCACATTTTTATCTTTCTTCTCCCATTTGCGCAATATTTCCTGGGCTTCCAGTATGAGAGGAGCTTGTTTTTCTGCAGCCTCCTGCGTGATTCCTTGTAAAATCAATTCCTGAACCTCCTCTTTAAACTTTTGATCAAAGAGAACATAATATTTGCCAATGAGATGATCGCTTTTTATCGCCGCTGATTCCGGAGTTTCTCCATTCCCCCATTTCATATAGGCAAGCATGGATTTGCAGATATGGATCCCCCGGTCGTTGATAAGGTTCAACTTGACCACTTTATGCCCGTTTGCTTTCAGAATCCTGGCAATGGAAAATCCCAGAAGATTGTTACGGATATGCCCAAGGTGTAAGGGTTTATTCGTATTTGGAGATGAGTATTCAACCAGGATCGGAGCTTCATTCCGTTCAGATTGAACTCCGAATGACGGAGTAGAAGATTTTTCATGAAGAAATGAAAGCCAGAAAGAATCTCTTAATATTAAGTTCAGAAATCCTTTGATAACTTTCACATCTTCGATCTCAGGAACCTCTTGTTTCAATCTTTGCCCTAGCTCTGCAGCAGTTACTTCAGGCGATTTCTTTGAAACCTTACTCAAGGGGAAAACCACAATCGTATAATCCCCTTCTATCTCCTTTTTGGTTTTTTCGAGTCCAATCGCATCCGGATTTATTTCCTGGCCATACAACAATTTAATAACCGCTGAAGTCCTTTCCTGCAGTAGTTTTTCTATCATCTGAACGGGATTTGATTACAAAGGTAAAGATATTTCATACATACTTTCATTTGAGATGCTCTGACTTTTTCTTCCTGGTTTGTGTAATTCCCGAAAAATTAGTAGGTTTGTGCACAAATTACCAGGAACTTCCAAATTCAATATATATTTTCAAAACAGAAAAAAGAGAGGTATTTATGAAAAAGAATGTAATCATCATCGGCGCCGCCGGAAGGGATTTTCACAACTTTAACACATTTTACAGGAACAATAGCGACTTTAATGTCGTTGCATTTACAGCTGCCCAGATTCCTGATATTGATGGCAGAAAATATCCTGCAGCCCTTGCAGGTAAACTTTATCCTAAAGGAATTCCTATCTATGCTGAATCTGAATTACCCGCTCTCATTAAAAAGTTTAATGTCGACATCTGCAATTTCGCATACAGCGATGTTCCTTACCAGCGCGTAATGAATTTAAGTTCATTGGTTAATGCAGCCGGAGCAAATTTCCTTCTTCTCGGCCCCAAAGACACGTATGTGAAAAGCACCAAACCGGTTATTGCAGTTTGTGCAACCCGCACCGGATGTGGAAAAAGCCAGACTTCCCGACGCATCATTGAAATCCTTATGAATATGGGATTGAAAGTTGTTGCAGTGCGCCACCCGATGCCATATGGAGACCTGGTTGCTCAGAAAGTCCAGCGGTTTGAAACTGTGGCAGATCTTGCAAAACACAAATGTACCATCGAAGAGATGGAAGAATACGAACCACATGTTATACGTGGTAATGTGATTTATGCCGGTGTAGATTATGAAGCGATCCTGAGAGCGGCAGAAAAAGACCCAAAAGGCTGTGATATTATCCTGTGGGATGGCGGAAATAATGACTTCCCTTTCTACCAACCAGATCTCATGGTTACCGTTGCTGATCCGCATCGTCCGGGTGCAGAAGTAAATTATTATCCGGGTGAGGTTAATATCCGCATTGCAGATGTAGTGATACTCAATAAGATCGACACTGCTTCCCCTGAAAACATTACGGAAGTCAGAAAGAATATTCAAAAAATCAACCCAAAAGCCATTGTTGTTGATGGTGCCTCTCCAATCCGCGTAGATAACGAGGCTATTATTCGTGGAAAAAAAGTATTGGTTATCGAAGATGGTCCGACATTGACACATGGCGAAATGAAGATCGGAGCAGGCATTGTAGCTGCAATGAAATATGGTGCTGCTGAATTGGTTGACCCAAGACCTTATGTGGTTGGTAAAATTGCTGATACTTTCAGGATCTATCCCAATATCGGTCAGCTACTTCCTGCAATGGGCTACGGGGCTCAACAAGTGAAAGACCTGGAAACTTCCATCAATAAGGTACCATGTGATTCGATCATTATCGCTACCCCCATTGATCTTAACCGGATCGTAAAGATCAAAAAACCCAACACCAGGGTTTATTATGATCTGCAGGAAATCGGGAAACCTGATATGAATGATATCCTGACCGATTTTTTAAAGAAACATAAAATCAAAACAAAAAAATAATCAAAGGGGCTTTTGCCCTTTTTTTTTTACCTTTAATGTTTAAAAATTCACTTTTAATGAAAAATAAAAGTCTTGTATCCATTAATGATTTCTCCCGGGAGGAACATATACAGATCATGGATTTTGCAGAGAAATTCGAGAAACACCCAACACAAAAAATCCTGGAGGAATATGTCGTTGCCACTTTGTTCTTTGAACCATCTACCCGTACCCGTTTGAGCTTTGAAAGTGCAGCATCACGACTTGGAGCAAAAGTTATCGGTTTCTCAGAACCCGGATCAACCAGCGTTAAAAAAGGCGAATCATTGCGTGATACCATTATTACGGTAGCCAACTATTCTGATATTATTGTCATGCGACACCCATTAGACGGCAGTGCCAGGTTTGCCAGCGAAGTTTCCCGTGTTCCGATTATCAATGCAGGCGACGGTGCAAACCAACATCCAACCCAGACACTATTGGATATGTATTCAATAAGAAAAACTCAGGGAAGCTTAGATAACCTGAACATCGCATTTGTAGGTGACCTGAAATACGGCCGGACCGTGCATTCATTAGTAATGGCTTTATGCAACTACAACACAACTTTTCATCTGGTTTCTCCCGATGAATTGAAATTACCCAGTTCTGTGAAGATGCATATCAAAGAGAACAATCACGAATACCATCAATACAGTGATATAATGAAGGTGATACCGCATGTGGATATCCTCTATATGACAAGAATACAGAGAGAACGATTCTCTGATCCGCTGGATTATGAAAAGGTAAAGAATTCCTATGTCTTGCGTAATTCAATGCTGGAGAAATCAAAACCGACTCTTAAAATCATGCACCCCCTGCCCCGCATCAATGAGATCAGCATTGATGTGGATGATAGCCCGCAGGCTTACTATTTCACACAGGCACTGAATGGAGTCTATGTCCGGCAAGCCATATTGGCAGCAATTCTGGGAGTAAAAGTAAATTGAAAGTAAGAAAACATAATTATATCAATAGGAATGGAAAAAGACGTTATCAGAAAAGAATTAAAAGTTTCTGCCATCGAAAATGGAACAGTGATCGACCATATTCCGAGTAAAACAGTCTTTCAGGTTATCAAGATCCTTAACCTTAAAGAAGCTGAAAATCAGATCCTGTTTGGAACAAACCTGGAAAGCGCTAAGATGGGGAAAAAAGGTATTATCAAAGTCAGCAATAAATTTTTTCAGGCCGATGAGATCAATAAAATAGCTCTTGTTGCACCAAACGCTACCCTGATCATCATAAAAAATTTCAAAGTATCTGAAAAGAAGAAAGTGCAAGTACCTGATGTCGTTGAAAAGATCGTAAAATGCTTTAATCCCAACTGCATCACCAACAACGAAGATGTGACCTCAAATTTCACAGTGATCGATAAGAATGAACTGAAATTAAAATGTCACTACTGTGAGAAAATCACAATTAAGAGTACTATTTCATTTCTTTCCTCATAAAAAGGTATAATACATCTCAGGAATCAAAATTTTTAAACCATGAAAAAGTTTGCCGGTTCAATCCTAGCAATATTGATTTTTTTAACGGCCTTCTCTCAGCAGCCAAAAGATAAAGGTATCCTGACTGACCCCAAGGCAGGCTATTTCCAGAATACCATTATGAAGGATGCGAATACATTCGACCAATCATTGATACCAGAGAAAAAGGAAAGAAAATTTCTGGCAGACCTTTCGAACATGGATTTTCCGAATAAGGTCAACTTATATCAGCAGGAATGGCGGTTACCTCCGGTTTCACAAGGAAGCACTAGCACCTGTTGGTGTTTTTCTGCGATTTCCCTTTTTGAATCTGAATTAAAACGATTGACAGGACAGGAAATCAAGCTCTCTGAAATGTACATTGTGTATTGGGAATATGTTGAAAAAGCCAGGAAATTTATCCGGGAAAGAGGAAATTCAACCTTTGGCGAAGGATCGGAATGCAATGCTGTGATGAGACAAGGAGCCATATATGGCATGGTTCCCGAAAGCGCTTACACTGGGCTGGAACCAGGAAGAACATTCCATTCACATGCAAAAATGCACAAAGAACTTCATTCATATCTTGAATCCCTTAAAGCAAGTAATTCCTGGAATGAAGAGGAGGCGATCTCCACAATCAAATCTATCATGAATCATTATATGGGAAAACCGCCAACAATCGTTACATGGAAAGATAAAACCTATACACCAAAAGAGTTCCTTTCCAATGTTCTGAAGCTTAAATTGGAGGATTATGTGGATATTCTTTCCATCATGCAACAACCCTATTGGGAGAAGGTTGAATATGAAGTTACCGACAACTGGTGGCATAGCAAAGAATATTTCAATGTGCCATTGGAGGATTATATGAACGCGCTGAAAAATGCCATTCGCAATCATTATACGCTTGCAATCGGCGGAGATGTTTCTGAAGCCGGTTTAAACAGGGATCAGCAAGTTGCCATTATCCCGACATTCGATATTCCCATGGCATATATTGACGACAATGCCCGCCAATTCAGGTTCTCAAATGGCTCAACCACCGATGATCATGGATTGCACCTGGTGGGATATTATGAAAAGAACGGTAATGACTGGTATTTGATAAAAGATTCCGGCTCCGGATCCAAATCTAATGATGAAAAAGCAGAAGAATTCGGATATTATTTTTTCAGAGACGATTTTATCAAATTAAAGATGATGAGTTTTACGGTTCATAAAGATGCCGTGAAAGATCTGCTTAAGAAATTCGGAAGTAAATAGTCTTGTCAAATGACAAATAAGGCTGTCTCAAAAGTCATCTTTTTTCTTTCACCGCGAAGACGCAAAGACGCAAAGCCCAGATAATCAGTATTAAACTTTTTGCGTCTTAGCGACTTAGCGATAATATCTTGTCTTTTAAGACACCCTCATTCGTAAATTCTTAGTCGTGTCTCATCATATTCTGAAACTGATTGAAGAAGGGGAACATCAGAAACTCGATTTTAAATTCGAGATAAGTGATGCAAGGCGGATTGCACGTACCCTGGTGGCATTTGCCAACACACATGGCGGACGTCTTCTTATTGGTGTAAAAGACAATGGTGCAATTGCCGGAGTACGTTCAGAAGAAGAATATTACATGCTGGAAGGTGCAGCGAAAATGTACTGCAAACCCCCGGTAGAATTTCAATCTAAAGAATGGACGCTCAACAATAAAACTGTTCTGGAAATCATCGTTCCGAAAAGTTCACAAAAACCTCATTATGCAGCTCAAAAAGATGGAAAATGGTTGGTTTATATAAGAGTTGCAGACCAGAATCTGCTTGCAAACCGCGTTCTTTTAAAGGTTTGGGAAAAAGAACGAAAACCGCAAGGAGTGTTCTTGAAATTTACAGATAAAGAAAAAACACTTTTAGAATACTTAGAAAATAATTCCACTATCACTCTCTCAAAATTCAGCCGAATAGCATTTATTTCAAGAGCAAAAGCTGAAAATATTCTGGTTAAATTTGTGCTTTTAAAACTGATTAAAATACGTTTTGAGGAGAAACAGACGTTATATCATATCATTTGAGGATTTCCTAACATCAAGATGTGAAATGAAATTCAACCCACTGCTTTTAATCAGACGAACGATTACTCTGTGTTTACTGGTCACGCTGGCATGCTTGTCATTGAACGGATATTCCCAATCGGCATCGTTTGATACGATTCCCTCTGCCACATCCCCGAGTATGCAGAAGCAGAATCATTTTATTCCCCGAAAAATGGATTTCGGAATCCAGGTCGGGACTCAATTTTCAACTTCTTCTTATGGCACGGGTTTTAGTACATTTATTTCTCCACATCTCACCTACAGATTGAGCAAAAGATTCAGTATGAGTGGAGGAGTCAGCATAGTCAATACAAGCCTGAACGGACTTTCCTATACTTCCGTCTCCCGGAATGAATATTCCTTAAACGGGAACTACACTTCTGCCATGGTATTCTTATCCGGGCAATACCTTGTAAACGAAAGGCTTACGATCAGCGGTACCGCATATAAGCAATTCAATCTCTTCGGAAATATCCCTGGTTATAAAAGCTTCGGAAATAATGATGCACAAGGAATCTATATGAACGTCAAGTATACAATCCTGGAAAATGTCCACCTGGAAGCAGGATTCGGGTATTCCAGAGGATACAACCCGTTCAATTCCTTATATAATGATCCCTTCAATCGTTCATTTGGAGATCCTTTCTTCCACCAGTTCCCTTAGGCAAAAGTGCCTGATTCAGTGTGATTCACATACTATTCACTAACAATTCTAGATTTAGTGAATAAAGTGAATGCCAAAAACATTTGCAAATCAGAAAGTCTAGTTCTCGGATCTCGGATCTCAGATCTCGGATCTCGGATCTCAGATCTCGGATCTCAGATCTCAGATCTCGGATCTCGCATTTACTCAAACCTGTCTGCAATATACTTCAATGCTTCGCTGATATCCAGAGAAGCGCTACTTGGGCCTAGCCTGATGTAGAATTCTTCTTCAAACCCAGGCTGTCGCAAAAAAATCGGACGAAGACTGCGTGAACAGGTTATTACACAAATCGTTTTTTCATTGATCTTTTCCAGACTGGTTTGAATATACGGACTGACATCTCTCCCAAGGCAGGTCCGTATCAAGGTCCATAAATGCAAAAGGAACCTGTCATCATTCAATAGCCGGTCACTTTCAATACCTTCAATTGAGCCGTCATCCCTGACTCCAATAATAAGCGTTCCACCAGTTGCATTCAGGAAAGCGCAAAGGGTTTTCAATGAAGCACGTTCAACAGCCTGGTTGGTCTTTCCGGCTCGCAGATCCCAACGTAGCGTTGATTTAAACTCCAGGTGGCTGCTTTCTCCTGCTGCAATCATTTCCCGGGTTTGTCTTTCAGATGATGCAGGTAACAAAAAATAGGAAAGATAGTCGAGTACAATGGCACCATCTTGGAATATCGAAAAGAAATCCCCCAAGTTTGGCTTCCTTTCCGCGGTTCCAAAAAGTTCT
Source organism: uncultured Bacteroidales bacterium (assembly GCA_903915465.1). Classification (GTDB taxonomy): domain Bacteria; phylum Bacteroidota; class Bacteroidia; order Bacteroidales; family FEN-979; genus FEN-979. Next base: position 18,827 of record CAIWTA010000022.1, read on the forward strand.
TGATATGGCATATCCAAAAATGGGACAAACTTTTTTTCATCCGCTCCATGATTCCTTAGATGCAATGCTAAAACCCCTTTTGCATATTCTGAAACAGTCAGTTTTCCACTTACAAAAAGCAGTGGAAGGACAAAACCTGACTGATGATACAAGTAAAGTAACTGAATGGCCGTTTTTTTCTCGGAAGATGACTGGATATATTGCTGTTTGAGCAACAAGATAAGTGGATTTTCATGATCTTCAAGTAATTCCGTTTGACCGATGTTATCCTCAATAAAAATGTTAAGGTTCTTAAGGATTGAAGAAAACGACCAAAATGCCAGATTGATCGCATTGTCGTCAGCTTCGGCAGGTAGTTCGTTAACCGATCTTGAGGCAATTGTCGTTTCTTTCTCACCTGAGGTTTTTAGTAAGATAAACGGATCTCTTTTTGCAATCATTTCAAATTCTCTCAAAAGAAAATCATCTGCAAGATTCAAATGATCTTTTTGAAATTCAAAAAGAAGCGTATAACTAATTCCTGGCTGGTTCTTGTCATTTCGCGTTTGAAATTCAGTCAGAAGATGTTTCATGAGCCGGTCATTGGTATGCGAGAAGATTTCTCCACACCTAGTTTTTAAAGGTTGATCCTGGAAATAAATGATATATTCCTGATCCAGGAGAGCCAGGTCGTATTGTTGTTGTAAATGTTGATTTTTCAAAGTTTTCTGAATAAAAATCAAGAACAATTTTTTTTAAAATTAATGAAAATATTTATTTGCAACTAAGAAATCACGAAACGTTGATGAATTGATTTGTAATAATTGAAATAGTTTGTACTTTTGCCCACGGAGAGATGGCAGAGTGGTCGATTGCGGCGGTCTTGAAAACCGTTGAGGTGCAAGCCTCCGGGGGTTCGAATCCCTCTCTCTCCGCGAAGCGGGTGTGTGTTTGGATTTGGGCGTGGGTGTGGCGTCACACTCAAACCAACACTTGAACACAAACCCGCCTCGGAGAGATGCCAGAGCGGTCGATCGGGGCGGTCTCGAAAACCGTTGACCTCGCAAGGGGTCCGGGGGTTCGAATCCCCCTCTCTCCGCCAGCAAAAAACCCGCCGATAGGCGGTTCTTTTTTTGCAGAAAACAGAAAACTTGTTTTCTTGTTTTCTAAAAAAAATGAACCCGGACACGAAGTGGACGAGGTTTGTTGATGAAGCCTCCCCTTTTCGGGTTCTTTCACGAAGTGAAAAATTCCTTACATCTCCTTGAGAAATAAATATCCGAGAACTTAGTGGCTGGTTTTCAGGAGGAAACCTAAACCTTCAGTCAAACAATATTTCTGGATATTTTTCAATTAAATATTCATAAAAATATCATGATTTACCGGCTGCCGGCATTTCAGGTATGCCGTTTGTATGTAATTCATAAATAGCTTCTTACAAACTCAGATCTAGTTATAATTACTTAGTTATGGTTTAAAAATTAAGTAATTATACCTATTTCAAGTCAGAAAATATTGTCGTAAATTCATATCAGGTTTATTCTAGAACAAAACCAACAAAATTTCAGAGTACTAATTCACTAGATGTTAAACAAAAAAACCTAATAACATGGCAAAAGTTGGCAACAACATTTTAACACATGGTCTCTCAGGAATGGTCGGAGACCTGATCGTATTTCGTCAAAGAGACGGAAAGACCATTGTATCCTCAAAGCCCGAACATCATGGCCCAATGTCGGAAGCACAGCTCCAGCACATTCAAAAATTCCAGGAAGCTGTGATCTACGCAAAATCCGTTCTGGGTGACCCTGAAAAAAGGGATGCCTACAAACATGCAGCAAAACAAGGGCAGTCAGCATATAATGTTGCTCTTGCGGATTTCCTGAAAGCACCACATATCGAAGAGATCGATGTCAGCGGTTACAATGGACAACCAGGTTCAAGAATCCGTGTCAGGGCCGTCGATGACTTCAAGGTAGCGGAAGTTTCAGTCGTGATTCAGGATGCAGATGGAAAAGAGCTGGAGTGGATAAACCATTTTAAGTTGTGGTTTCTATGTCAAAGATACAATCTGAAAGCAATTCGTGCCTCAATCATATTTATGAATTTAAAAATTGTCCTATATTTGATCTTTGATTTTATCAAATAAGTTTAACCAAAAGCTTCAGGTAACATTAAATTCTTTATTGGAATGAAGGAGAAGAAAACCAGTGAGAAGCCCGCAAAGGAGGTAATTGGATTAAAGAATTTATCAGGAAAGGATAATAATTCCTGCGAATGGCCGTCTAATGACCCGCTGATGCTCAAATACCATGATGAAGAATGGGGTGTACCACTTCATGATGACAGGAAAATTTTTGAATTCATGGTATTGGACAGCTTCCAGGCTGGATTAAGCTGGAAAACAGTGCTCTATAAAAGAGAAAACTTCAGGGAAGTTTTCGATGATTTCGACTATCGTAAGATAGCACGATACGATCAGGAAAAAATTGATTCCCTTTTGCAGAATCCAGGCATTATCCGAAACAAATCGAAAATCAATGGTGCCATTAATAACGCCAGACGCTTTCTGGAGGTTCAAAAAGAGTTTGGCTCATTTGATACGTATATCTGGCAATTCACCAATTGGAAAACGATCCATAATAACCGCGAATCTTTAAGGGATCTTCCTGCCAAATCAGAAGAATCTGATGTGATGAGCCGAGATCTTGTCAGACGCGGTTTTAAATTTGTCGGATCAACGATCTGCTACGCCTTCATGCAAGCGACAGGCATGGTTAATGATCACCTGGTTACATGCTATCGGTACAATATGATAACATAACTTTCCATTATTCTTCCCGATGATTCCTCTTTTGTCGATTATAGCAAGGGTTTCACAGATAACATTTGCAACCTGACCTGAAATTACAGTACCTTTGTCTGGCATTTAATTCAGTGATAACAGTACATTAAAGCTATTGATTATGAAAAAATCTGGCATATTTCTGGCGCTATTTCTTGCATCTTTCTTTGCTGGCAATTCTGAAGCAAAGAACCTCTGGGCTTTTCTTACCTATTCTACTTTTAATTCTCCCGAAGGGCCATATATCGAAACTTATCTGACTGTTGCAGGAAACAGTGTGAGATATATTAAAAAGGAAAATGGAAAATTCGTGGCCACAGTGAATATCCTTATGACTTTCAAACAAAATAATGATATCAAAGCTTTCAAGAAATATGAATTGAACAGTCCTGAAATCGAGGATACCATCAAGAACAATTTTGAATTTCTTGACGAACAGAGATTCTCAGTCCCAAACGGAAACTATGATTTCGAACTCCAGATCTCTGATAAAAATAATGAGATAAAACCTACTCCTCTCACCCAGCCGGTTATTGTTGATTTTCCCGAAAATGCGCCATCTGTTTCAGGAATTCAATTAGTACAATCCTACACAAAGAGTGAAACTCCGAAGATAATCACAAAGAGCGGATATGATCTTGTTCCCTATGTTTATAATTTTTATCCTCAGAAGGAATCAAAATTAATCCTTTATTGCGAATTGTATAATCTGGATAAAGCACTTGGAAATGATTCAAAATTCATTCTGTCATACTTTGTTGAAGGCTTTGAAAACAACATCAAATTCAATGATTTTGCCCGCATAAAGAAAGAAACCGCCAAATCCATTAATGTCCTGATGGCTGAGTTTTCGATTGAAAGCATGGCTACAGGAAACTACAATCTGGTGGTTGAGGCACGCAATCAGCAAAACGAGATGATAGTATCAAAAAAACTATTTTTCCAACGCAGCAACCCGAATGCAAAACTATCCTTTACGGAAATGTTGGCATCTTCAGCCACAAATACCTTTGCGGATAAAATTTCCAATCTTGATAGTCTTCGGGAATCTATCAGTTGCCTCTTCCCAATTTCGACAGGTATTGAGAAAGCATATATGAAAAACGTACGAAAATCAACTGACCTGAGCAGCCTGCAACAATACTTCTATGGTTTTTGGCTAAGACGCGATGCTTCACATCCTGAGAAAGCCTGGTTAACTTATAAAGCAGAAGTGGATAAAGCTAACTTTAACTTCAAAACCCCTGTAAAAAAAGGTTACCAAACCGATCGCGGGCGCGTTTACCTTGAATACGGACCACCAAATGTCAGAAGCCAGCAATACAGTGAACCCGCGGCCTATCCGTACGAAATATGGCAATATTATACACTGAACAACAATCAGAGGAACAGGAAATTTGTATTTTATTCACCGGATATGGTGTCCAGCGACTTTTTCCTCTTACATTCTGATGCACAGGGTGAATTTAATAATCTCCAATGGAGGGTTGACTTGTTAAACCGAGTCAATTCTCCCCGTGATCTTAACCAAACCGAAACCATCAACTCCTGGGGCGGATTTTCAAAGGATTACTGGGAATTACCAAACTAATATTGTCGGTCTTGACACTTTTGAGACAGTCTGACTATTTACGATTGGACGATTTACGAGTTACGATTAAATTGTAATATTTACGATTGACGATTAAATTTAATTTAAAATCGTAAATCTAAAATCAAAAACTTCATTCTGAAATCGTAAATCGTCCAATCGTCATTTTTAAACAGTCGTGTACAGTGTTGAAAAAAACATTTGGTTCCCCGACGGATAATTTTTCTTTTTATCGGATTCAATTATTTGCTATTTTTACAGCTGATTGAGGTTACCAATTCCCTCATTAAACCTTCTTGAATATTAATCCCTATGGTACGGATTGCTGTTGTTATTCTGAACTGGAACGGGAAGAAGTACCTTGAGCAATTCTTACCCAGGCTTACCGAAACCACGCTGGATATAGCCGAAATTATTGTAGCCGACAACGCATCAACAGATGCCTCCATTTCCTTTCTTAAACTAAATTATCCCTCCATCCGAATTATACAGAACCTGAAAAATGATGGTTTTGCCAGGGGCTATAACCTTGCTTTAAAGCAAGTTGAAGCTGAGTATTATATTCTTTTGAATTCCGACATTGAGGTGACTTCAAACTGGATCATGCCAGTAATTGAGCTGATGGAGAAAGATCCGATGATCGCAGCTTGTCAGCCTAAAATTCTTTCTTTTTCGGATCGAACAAAATTTGAATATGCCGGTGGTGCTGGTGGATTTATTGACAAATACGGATATCCATTTTGCCGGGGACGATTGTTCCAATCAATTGAAGAAGATCAAGGGCAATATAACGATGAGATCGAAATTTTTTGGGCAACCGGAGCTTGCATGTTTGTAAAGGCAAAATTATTTCATCAGTTGGGCGGGTTAGATGAGGATTTCTTTGCACATATGGAAGAGATCGACTTCTGCTGGCGGTTGAAAAACCTGGGATATCGGATCATGTATTGTCCTTTATCAACTGTCTTCCACATCGGTGGCGGCACATTACCAAAAGTTTCCTGGCGGAAAACCTATTATAATTTTCGCAATAACTTTTTTCTGCTTTATAAAAACCTGCCGGATAACTTACTCTTTGAGGTTTTCTCCAAACGGCTGATTCTGGATGGGATCGCAGCCATGAGGTTCCTGTTCACTGCAGGGTTTAAAGATTTTTTTGCAGTTTCCAAAGCCCATTTCAGTTTCTATTCTATGCTCGGGAAAGTGCGTGCAAAAAGGCGTATGCTCAAGCATCCAGAACCAAAGCATGTATATAAGAAAAACATCGTATTTGAACACTTTTTGCGCGGAAAGAAAAAATTTTCCGACCTTGATCCTCAGAAATTCTTTCGGTAAAATAATTTTTCCCTTACAGTATCATTCTGAAGTTTTCTATTGCCAGCCGGTATGATTCCATCCCGAAACCAATGATGCTGCCTTTGACGTTAGGTGCAATCAAAGAATTGTGCCTGAAGGATTCCCTGCCAAAGATGTTGGAAATGTGCACTTCAATTACATGGGTTGATATCGCTTTTATTGCATCAGCTATAGAGACAGAAGTGTGCGTGTATCCTCCGGCATTGATGATGATCCCATCATAAACATGACCTGCTTTCTGGATGGTATCAATAATCTCCCCTTCAATATTACTTTGGTAATATTCAATCGTGATTTCAGGATAGTACTCCTGAAGCTTTTTTAGATATGTTTCAAACGTTTGCTTACCATACAACTCTGTCTCCCTTTTCCCAATCAGGTTAAGGTTTGGGCCGTTAATAATGAGAAGTTTCATCTTTACTGTTTTTACAAATATAGTGGATTCTGGAAAAGATAAAGGATAAATTGATTCTTTTGTTGTTCACTATTATCTGTTTTCTTTTCATTGCTAATTGTGCATTGTTCACTTGCGAAGAGTGAACAGCGAAGGTTTAGCGAACAACGAATAACTACCAGTGAACAGTTTGTTCAATTTGTATTACTTTTACACAATTATTTCCAATAGGGGTGCCTTAAAATAAGGGCTGAGATTATACTCTTTGAACCTGATACGGGTAATGCCGGCGTAGGGAGAGCAAAATTAGCTTCCGTTTTTTTCCTCTATTGATTGATTGGTGATGTTTATTAACCGTGAAGATCAGTCATATGTTAGCAAAAGCAATTTTTATAAATTGTACCTGGAAAAGAATTATCACTTCTGCTTTTCTGTTCCTTTTCTGCGGAATGTGCTGCCTGGCACAGGTTTCGTTTTCCGGAATTATTCGTGAACATGATACCGGAAAGCCTTTATCAGGAGGAAACCTGGCGGTTGAAAAAAGTTACCTTTCAACGTTCAGTGATACCAACGGACATTACTCCATTCGCAACATCAAACCTGGAACCTATATCCTGAAAGTTTCATATATGGGATATCAGACAATTAAGAAGGAACTCAGGATCTCCAAAGATACATTGATCAATTTTGAGATGATCACCAATGTTGTGCTTGGCGAAGAAACCAATATCATCGCCACGCGGGCACAACCCAAGACCCCTGTCACATATAGTATGCTCGATGCCAAGGAAATAAAAGAAGCCAATCTGGGCGCCGACCTCTCCTACATCCTGCAGTCTACGCCATCTGTAAATGTCACTTCCGACGCAGGAACAGGCATCGGATACACAGGAATCAGCATCCGGGGCTCTGATCTTTCCCGTATCAATGTTACTCTGAATGGAATTCCGTTAAATGATGCAGAAACCCAGGGTGTATGGTTTGTCGATTTTCCGGATCTTGCTTCTTCCACTGAAAATATTCAGATACAGCGCGGTGTTGGAACATCCACCAACGGACCAGGTGCATTCGGAGCCACCATCAACATTCAGACTTCATCGCTAAACCAGGATCCTTATGCTGAACTGAACGCATCGTGCGGTTCTTTCAATACTCTGAAAAGCACATTCCGTTTTGGAACAGGAATTATCAAAAACAAATTTTCAGTTGACGGACGGGTTTCATACCTGACCTCCAATGGATATATCGACCGTGCTTCGGCAAGGTTGAAATCCTTTTATATCTCCGGCGGATATTTTGGAAAAAAAACCACCCTCAAATTCAATGTTCTTTCAGGAATAGAGAAAACTTACCAGGCCTGGGAAGGTGTTCCGAAAGATTCGCTGGCAACAAACCGTACATACAATCCAAGCGGAGAATACAGAGATAAAAATGGCAACATCGTCTATTACGACAATCAAACCGATAATTATCAGCAGGATCATTACCAAATACTGTTTTCCAGGGAGTTCGGAAAATCCTTCAATATTAATACTGCTTTTGACTATACAAAAGGAAGAGGATATTATGAGAGTTATAAACCGGATCAGGCTTTCAGCTCTTACAGATTAGAGAATGTCGTATTTGGGCTTGATACCATCACTCATACCGACCTGATTAACAGGAAGTTCCTGGATAATGATTATTACTGCGTCACATTTTCCGGGAATTATCAGAGAAACCAAAAGATTAAAATCAGTATTGGCGGTGCATGGAGTCAATACTACGGCGAACATTACGGGAAAGTTGTCTGGGCACAGTTCGCTTCAAATGGAAACACCAGCCGAAACTGGTACTACAGCACCGGGGTAAAAAAGGATTTTAATATTTTCCTGAAAGGAAATTACCAGTTGATGAAAAAGATAAACCTTTATGCCGACTTGCAATACCGGTACGTTTATCATAATATCCAGGGAACCCTTGATAACCTGAATCCGATCGATCAGCTTCATAAATTCAATTTCTTTAACCCCAAGGTTGGAATATATTTCGACATTTCCAATAAACAATCCGCCTATTTCTCTTTTGGAATTGCCAACAGAGAACCAAACAGGAACAATTACGAAGTTGCAGACAAAGATCATATACCTGCTTCTGAAAAATTGTATGATTATGAATTGGGATACAACCTGAAACTTTCCTGGTTTAATGCCGGTGTCAATTTATATTATATGAATTACACCGATCAATTGGTGCTGACGGGACAAATTAATAATGTTGGAGAAGCTATTATGACCAATGTTCCTGAAAGTTACAGGGCAGGGATTGAGATCACTACAGGAGCCATTATTTTTAAATGGCTGAACTGGAATCTTTCTGCAACGCTCAGCAGGAACAGGATCAAGTCCTTTACAGAATATATCGACACATATGATTCAAACTATACCTTTACCGGGCAGGTTAGCAATAATCTGGGAGAAACGAACCTTTCCTTCTCTCCTTCCATCCTTCTGACAAACGTTTTTACTTTTCATCCGATAGATAAATTGTCTTTAAGTCTCACTTCAAAATATGTGGGAGATCAGAATATTGATAATACTTCCTCTGCCGATCGGATGCTGCACACCTATTTTGTAAATGGATTTTCTGCGGGATATACGGTTAAAACCAAATGGTTTCAGGAGATCGGCTTCCACCTGGCTATCAATAACCTCTTCAGCAATAAATATGAATCGAATGCATGGATCTACCGGTATTATGTAAATGGACAACCTTATGAAGACAATGGATATTTCCCCCAAGCCTTGATTAATTTCTTAGTCGGGATAAGTATACAGATTTAATAGCGAGTAACCCTCAATTTTATGGGTAAATCTTATTTTTAATTAACTTGCGCAAAATATTTTTACCTCATAATTAAAAAACTTACTGCGATGAAACAACAAATTACAAGATCATTTCTTATGATCCTGTTTGCACTGGGATTTTCAGTTCTCTTTGGTCAAACTACTACGGTTGACCTTAGTTATCCACTCCCGGTGGATCCGGATGTCAGGATTGGGAAACTCGACAACGGGCTGACTTATTACATCCGCCGAAACAAGAAACCGGAAAACCGTGTTGAACTCAGGTTGGCCATCAATGCCGGATCGATTCTTGAGAACGACGACCAGCAAGGATTGGCACATTTCATGGAACACATGAATTTTAACGGTACGAAGACTTTTCCAAAAAATGAATTGATCGACTTTCTGCAGAAGACAGGGGTGAAATTCGGGGCCGACATCAATGCCTATACAGGATTTGATGAGACCGTTTATATGCTTCAATTACCAACAGATGATACTGTTTTGGTTGAGAAAGGCTACACTGTACTGGAAGATTGGGGGCACAATGCCCTGCTCGATGATACTGAAATTGACAAAGAACGTGGGATCATTGTCGAAGAATGGCGTCTCGGACTTGGAGCGCAGGATCGAATGATGAAGAAGTTCTTCCCGATAATTTTCAAAGATTCAAAATATGCAGTCAGAATCCCAATCGGGAAAGTAGATATTATCGAACATTTCAAACATGATGTGTTAAAAGATTTTTACAGGACATGGTATCGTCCGGATCTCATGGCTGTAATTGTTGTTGGTGACATTGATCCGGTTAAGGCTGAAGCAAGAATTAAAGCTCATTTCTCAGGAATCAAAAATCCAACTCCTGAGAAACCAAGGCTTCTTCTCGATCTGCCAGATAATAATGAACCTCTGATCGCAATCACTACCGACAAAGAAGCTACGAACAACACGGTTATTCTGTTCTATAAACATCCGGTGAAAGTCGAAAAAAATCTTGGCGATTTCCGGGATAAGCTCCTTGCCCAGCTTTATACAAGTATGTTAAACAACCGTTTTGGAGAAATTGCTCAGCAACCTGAATCACCTTATATTAACGCCAGTTCAGAATATGGGAGATTTCTGGCGCGATCAAAAGATTCCTACATGATTTATGCTCAATCAAAAGAAAATCAAATCGGGAAAAGCCTGGCCACTATGCTTGCTGAAAATGAACGTGTGAAAAGATTCGGCTTCACAGCAACCGAGCTTGAAAGGCAGAAAGAAGATATGCTTAGTCAATATGAAAAAGCCGCAAAGGAATCCAATAAAACGGAATCCATGCAATTTACCAATGAATATGTGGCCAATTTCTTAACTGGCGATCCCATCCCCGGAGCACAGAAAGAATTCAAATTCGTCACAAAACTTTTACCCGGAATCAAACTGGAAGAAATCAATGCGCTGGCAAAACAATTTGTCACCGACAACAATATGGCCTTAGTCGTAATGGCACCAGAGAAAGAAACAGTAAAAGTTCCTTCAGAAAGCGAAGTCCTTAATATCATCAGGCAGTCAAAGACTATTGATCTGAAACCTTATATAGATAAATTCCGGGAAGAACCATTGGTTAAGGATGATCTTAAAGGTGGGAAAATTGTTGAAAGGAAGGAAAATAAAGAATTGGGATTTACCGAACTTATATTATCCAATGGCATTGTTGTTGCAGTCAAACCAACCAATTTCAAGAATGATGAAGTGCTTTTCAGTGCATTTAGCCTGGGAGGAAATTCATTGTATCCTGACAATCAATTTATGTCGGCAAATTATGCAACCAAAGTGATTGATATGAGCGGTGCAGGAAATTTTGACAATGTAGAATTGGAAAAGAAATTAAAAGGGAAGAACTTAGAAATCCATCCGTACATCGATGACACAAAAGAAGGATTAAAAGGAAACAGTACGCCAAAAGACCTTGAAACTCTTTTGCAGCTTGTGTATCTCTATTTTAAAGGCCCCCGGAAAGACACGACCGCTTTTAAAGCATTCATGTCACAAATGGAAAACCAGATGAAGTTTATGAAGAGTAATCCCATCATGACTTTCTATGATACACTCTTCAAAACAGTTTATCCGGGGTATAAACGTCTCGTTATTTTCCCATCTGAAGCACAGTTGAAAGAAGTCAAGCTCGATGAGCTTTATAAGATCTATACCGACCGTTTTGCAGATGCCAGTGATTTCAAATTCTTCTTTGCAGGTAATTTTAATGTAGATTCAATCAGTGCCATGTTAGAGAAATACCTTGGAAGCCTTCCTTCGCTGAACCGGAAAGAAACATGGAAGGACACTTCTCCAAAAATCCCGGAAGGAATCACTAATCTTACTTTCAATAAAGGATCAGATCCTCAAAGTATGGTTGGATTGGTTATGTCAGAGAACTTCGAATGGAATCCGAAAAACCTGCTGATGCTAACCATGATCAAGGAGATTATTTCTATCAAACTCATTGAAGTGATCCGTGAACAAATGAGCGGTGTTTATTCACCTCAAGTGATGCTCCAACCGGAACATTTTCCTCAATCAAACTTCAATTTTATCGTGCTCTTTGGTTGTTCTCCCAGGATGCCTGATTCCCTGACCAATGCTGTGCTGGGTGAAATCAGGAAAATACGTGAAAAAGGGCCGACAGATGTCGACCTGAAAAAGGCGCAGGAAACTATGATCCGTGCCCGCGAAACTGATTTTGAAAAGAATGAGTTCTGGCTTGGAAAGATTGAATCAATCTACTATGACAATACAGATCCATCCTCGATCCTGAACTTTACAGACAGGGTAAATGCCATCACCATTGAAGACCTGAAGAATGCAGGCACAAAGTACTTTGACCTCAAACATTATGTCAGGGTAGTTTTGATGCCAGAGAAGAAATAAAGTATGGAGAAAACAGTAACCATCAAGAATAAGAAAGCTGGTCATGAATATTTTCTGTTGCAGGAATTAACTGCAGGAATTCAGCTTTCCGGTACGGAGATAAAATCCATCCGGGAAGGGAAAGCCAGTATTGTTGATGCTTACTGTATATTCAAAAACGATGAGCTCTTTGTGATTGCGATGCACATTGCAGAATATGTTTTTGGCACTTATAACAATCATGAACCTAAAAGAGATCGCAAGTTATTGCTGACCAAACGTGAGCTAAGGAAGCTTCACACGAAAGTGAAGGAAAAAGGATTTACAATTATCCCTACTCTTCTTTTTATAAACGAAAAAGGATTGGCTAAACTTGCGATCTCCCTCGCCAAAGGGAAACATCATTATGATAAGCGGGAAACATTGAAGAAAAAGGATATCCGGAGAGAAATTGACCGTGGCAGAGACTCATAATTAATGTTCAATGAATTTGAATTATCTTATCTACCTTTGTAAAAAAAATTGATGCGTAAGCTATTTCTTCCCCTACTGACCGTTTTTATTATCATATTCATATCTGAATATGCCTGGCCTCAGGCTGAAGGAAAAGAACGAAATGCCACGAAACAAGACAAAGTCAAGTGGTATTCTTTTGAAGATGCTTATAAACTCAATAAAAAAAAGCCGCGAAAAATATTTATCGATGTATTTACAGACTGGTGTGGCTGGTGTAAAAAAATGGATGCAGAAACATTCACACACCCGGTTATTGTGAAGTACATGAACAAGAATTTTTATTGTGTGAAGTTCGATGCTGAAAGGAAAGACACTATTATTATCGACGGAGTGACTTTTGTAAATCCAAATCCGAATGGCCGGAGAACCTCGCATCAGCTCGCCGTGGAACTGCTGAAAGGGAAAATGTCATATCCTTCATATGTGTTCCTGAATGAGAAGAGTCAATGGCTGACTGTCATTCCAGGATACCAGCAAGCGAAGGACTTTGAATCTGTTATTCATTATTTTGGTGACGATGCTTACCAGAAAACTCCATGGGAAGATTATAAAACGACATTTTCCGGGGAAATAAAATAAATTTCATTTACCAAATCACAAATTTTGCAGAACAACAACAAAACATGTAAACGAATAAGCTCAGAAAGACGACCATGTCTGATGAAGCTGAATCCTTGATTTCACCCATCTACGCCAGTCATTAGATAGTACAGTACTCCCCGAATACTTCCATGAGAGATATTACCGACCAGAAAGACCGTTTGGTATCGATGTGTTGAAAACCTTTAACCAGGGTGCCAGGTTACTTCACAGATTCAAATACTGTTCAGCCTGTTAAACCCTATTTCTTTTTGGTTTCACGTTTTGCTTTCTTCTCAGCTCTTTTTTCCTTCAAATTTTTTGTTGGCGCTTTTTTATTCTTTTCCTTAGACGGAGATTTTTCCTTTGACATAGCTTTCTAATTAAAATTAGAACAAAAATACAGCAAGATTCCTGATGTTAGCCAAATATTTTAAATAATAAATTTACTGATCATCAGTTTGAATTTGCTTACATCCAGTTGTATTCATTAAATATGATAAGAAAATGTGCTAAATTTGCTCATCTTTAAATTCTGAATTACATTTACACAATAATTCCAAAATTTTCTATACTATTAATTTTAACATGGCAAATTTATGAAAACCTCACGTAATCGGTTTATTCATTGTGTTATGATGACCCTAATCAGCATTCTGTTTGTTCTTCCCTTCACATTGAATGCACAGCAAGAAGGCACTTCTAAAGATTCGCGTGATCATCGCGTTTACCAATGGATTAAGATTGGGAATAAAATCTGGATGGCTGAAAACCTCAAGTTTTCCACACAGGCTGGAAGTTGGGTATACAATAATGATTCTTCCAATCTGGAAACTTTCGGTCGTTTATATGATTGGAACACCGCCTCCACTGCATGTCCAAAAGGATGGAATCTCCCGACAGCACTTGATTTGGCATCTTTGATGAACACACTGGGTGGAAGGGACGCAGCTGGCGGAAAATTGCAGCAGATGGACACTACAAACCAAAAAATCAATAAAAAAATCACTAATACAGGTGCGCTTTCCACACTCCTTGGCGGAATAAGACATAGTGATGGAACTTTCACTGGAATCGGGTTGTGGGGTGGCTACTGGTCGGGAACATCAACCAATGATGGTGCTACAAACTATCTTTTTGCTCATGGTGACAAAAGCCTCGGGTTAAGTACAAACGATAAAGGTTCCGGCTTCTCTGTCCGTTGTGTTAAAAAATAAAAGTCGCACCTCGTCGCATCGTTTTTATCAGAAATTTCTTACTTCCTTATTACTTTAAGCTAACGCTCTGATATGGATTGGAAACCCAATCATGACGAAGAGTTCAGGAAAAACTTTCAGGAACTCAAACACTTGCTTGACAGTACTTTGAAAAAAATCAAGCAGATAAACGATCTTCGCGAAGCCAAGGGATTATTAATCAATGTTCAGAACTCCTTTAAAGAGGTAAAACTTCACCGGGATGATCGCGAAGAACTTTATGGCAGGCTGCAAGAGGCATTTGGTGAAATAAATAAAAAATCGACCGATGAACGAGTGCAATTTGAACACGAAGCTCAATTAAACTATTCTGATTTTAAAATCCGCATAGATGAGGCTGTTTTTCTCGCCACTAATTCACGGGATTTTCATGAAACCTGGAATTATCTTATAGAAGTTCAGACAAGTTTCAAAGGTGCTAAATTTCTGCGGGAACATCGGGAGGAACTTTATAACCGTCTGCAAAGTGCTTTTGACATACTTAAGAGAACGCAAACTTTTGAGAAGTCCAGTGAATTTTCGCAATCAACTCAAAACTTTGAACGTCTCCATGGGTTGGTTGAAGATGCAGCAACACTTGCTTCAACTTGCTTGGATCTTAGAAATTACCGTGAAGAGATGATCAGGCTCCAGACAACTATACGTGAAGCCAAACTTGTCAAAGAACACCGGGATGAATTGAATGGAAAAGTCCAGGATGCTTTTCTTATCCTGCAAATCCGGAAAGATGAGGAATTTCAAAAAACCAGTGCTGAAGCCACAACCAATTTCCTCAGATATAAACCTCAAGCTGCGGAATTGCTAAAACTATCTGAAAAATCAGTTGATTTCCATTTGGTGCGTGAAAAGATAAAAACTTTGCAATCAGAAATCCGGAATACGCAACTTCTGAAAGATCAGCGCGAAGAACTTTACAGCCTTTTGCAGGAAGCCTTTGAATCATTAAGCATCAGACAGGATGAAAACCAAGTAGTGTTCAATAAAGAAGCCAAAAGTAATTATGAACGACTCAAACTCCTCGTGGATAAAGGGTTTGCACAGGCAGAAGAAACTATCAAGTACAAAGAGACCAGGGAATTTCTAAAAAAGATCCAATCTGAATTTGCAGCTATTAAAATGGTGCGAGAACAGCGGGAAGAGCTTTATTCCCGACTCCAATCTGCATTCAATATCCTGAATAAGAGAGTAGATGAATTTTTCAGGGAAAAGAAAAAGAATTGGATGCTGAAGATGCAGTATAAATTCTCTGAATCTTCAAGCGAAATATTCACGCTCCAACAAAGCCTCGCAAAAGATCAAATTTCATTAGATGAGTTGGAAGATCAATTGGAAATCGTTGTCCTGGCAGCAAAATCTAAGGAAGTAGTCGCTGGACTACAGTCACGAATAAACTCAACAAAAAAGACCATTGAAAGAAAGCTCCAGGAGATTCAAACACTTGAAGACAAAATAAACGATCTGCAGGACCTGGTAGAACCATCAGAATAGTTTTTATATACTTATCTAACCTTCTTATAAACAAAAATAACTACTCCCCCCTACCAATAAGTATAGATTTTTGCACGAATCATTCTGAAAAAATAATAAATATTTTAATATATACTTTACAAACCTAAATTTATTTACTACTTTGGGATCATCACAGGTATTTCTGCCTGTAATATTTTAAAGCATTAACCACGAAAGGCAAAATATCCACTAACCATGGGTTTTCATAATTTAGTCGAATTCAATGACTTATATTCCACCGAGGAGATCTGCAGAAAAAAATTATCTCAATTAAGATGGAATGACAATCCTGTTTGTCCTCATTGTCACAATATCAAAGTGTATGAATACAAGGACGGAAAACTATACAGATGTGCAAAATGCAGGAGGCAATTTTCAATAAAAGTCGGAACAATATTCGAGGACAGTAGAATTCCCCTGAAGAAATGGTTTACTGCTATCTACCTTGTCACATCAAATAAAAATGGCACAAGTTCAATACAATTAAGCAGGAATATTGGTGTTACTCAAAAAACGGCCTGGTTTATGCTTCATAAAATCAGGCAAGAATTTCAAATAAAGTCGAATAGTATTCTAGACGGGACGCAGAAGAAAAACCTCCAGGAGCCCATGATGAAACAGATCGCTAAACCTTTTGACACTGTATTAAAAAGCCTGATCAAAAATAATTCCACAGAAATACAAGGGCTGAAAGGCATCGTTGAAAGCAAGACATCCCAACAACAAAAACCAACTTTTAATCGTCCATCAAGGGATTTTGATCCGGAAACAGACTAATGTTTTTACTTATTGGTTTATTAATTTGATTTTGATACTTAGCTGCTGTTACAGACTTCTTCATAACTATCTGATAACCAACAAATATTTTCTCGCCTTGTTTTAGAGACTGTTTAAAAATTTCATTGCGACAATTTCAATTCTTAATGAAATTATCTTTTTTTACTTTACTTTCTTTTGCTTCCACAAAAAGAAAGTACCAAAGAAAAGGTACTGTGTTAAATTCACTAAAAATTTTCGTCATTCGCTAAACTGCGGAAACTCGTCGCTGCGCTCCTCAAACAGTCCGCAGTTTTTGACGCTCATTC
>CAIWTA010000023.1 GCA_903915465.1 uncultured Bacteroidales bacterium
ATATTCGATGCGAGCATCTTTGAGAAAATGTTTGCCCAAAATAAAACTCTTGTAAAACAATTCACCGATTTTGAAGAAGGCCGGTTGTCTGGAAATACGACAGACTTCTTTTACAAACAAATTGCCGAATCATTTCTGTCAGGGCTAGACTCCGAAATTTGCTTCACCTATTTTGACTTCCGGGAGTATGATAAACCCCTGCGAAATGACGACAAGAAAGATGATTCCAAACTCATTGCCCTTTACAAGTTACTTTCACCGGAACATTTGTTGAAGCTTCCTTTCACCAATGACAGTAATAGCCTGGATAAAGCATTTTATGCGGAATTGCTTCATATCATTGGTTTGACGGAAACAAAGGAAGGTAGTAAAAAACTCATCGGCCGGAAAAAGGAAGGACAGCGTGATCCCGGTTCACTCATTGAGAATGCCATTATCCAGATCGATAGCCTGGATATGATTAGCCGGCTGGATAAACCATCTCGCTTTGGAGAGAATCTTCAGGAAAGACTTTTCAATGTATCGCTGGAGTTGGCGATTACCTGGATCAATCGTATATTATTCATGAAGCTGCTTGAAGCCCAGTTGATCAATTACCACAAAAGTGATCCTTCCTATGTGTTCCTTGCCAGTGAAAAAGTCAGTGGATATGATTCCCTGAATAGTTTATTCTTTCGGGTGCTTGCCAAAAAGACAACAGAACGTGATCCTGCGGTAGTAAAATTATTTGAAAAGGTCCCATACCTGAATAGTTCTCTCTTTGAACCGACAGAACTGGAACGCGGCACCATTTTTATCAGCAACCTTCAGGATGACTGCCTCATTCCGATTCACCCGGGAACTGTGTTGAAAAGCAATACAGGAAAACGGTTAACCGGGAAGATGAATGGATTGGAATACCTCTTTGCTTTCCTGGATGCTTATGATTTCTCAGGCGAAGGCGCTGAAGAGATCCAGGAAGATAACAAAACGCTGATTAATGCTTCAGTTCTAGGGCTGATTTTCGAAAAGATCAACGGTTATAAAGATGGCTCCTTCTTTACCCCGGGATTCATTACTATGTATATGTGTCATGAAACCATTCGCCGGGCAGTTGTGCAAAAGTTCAATGATGCAAAAAGCTGGAATTGTAAAGACATTGACCAGCTATATGATAAAATCGAAGACCGGAGTGAGGCCAATAACATCATTAACAGCCTCAAAATATGCGACCCGGCAGTAGGTTCCGGACACTTCCTTGTGTCAGCGTTAAATGAGATCATTGCTTTAAAAAGCGAGCTGAATATCTTGCAGGACCGTGATGGGCGGCGATTGAAAGAATACCGGGTTGAAGTTGTGAATGACGAACTGATTGTTACGGATGAAGATGGTGAGCTTTTCTTTTACAATCCCACGAACAAAGAAAGTCAGCGCATCCAGCAAACCTTGTTTCATGAAAAGCAGACCATCATTGAAAACTGTTTGTTTGGCGTTGACATCAATCCCAATTCCGTTAAAATTTGCCGTTTGAGGTTATGGATCGAGTTACTTAAAAACTCATATTATAAGGCCGAAAGCAATTTTACCGAACTGGAAACCCTTCCAAATATTGATATCAACATCAAATGCGGGAATTCGCTGATCTCACGCTATGCGCTGGATGCTGATATCAAACAGGCATTGAAGAAAAGCAAATGGAGCATCGACAGTTACCGGGTTGCAGTCATGTCGTATCGTAATGCTACCAATAAGGATGAAAAACGAACGATGGAACGGCTCATCGAATCAATTAAAAACGATTTTGAAACTGAAGTTGTTACCAACGACAAACGCCTGGTTCTTTTGAAAAAACTGAATGGTGAACTTTTTAACCTTACCCAGCAAATATCACTGTTTGAACGAACAAAGAAAGAGTTAGCCGACTGGAATAAGCAGGTCAATGAACTGACAGGCAAAATCAAGAAACTCGAAACCGAACTCGAAGAAATTAAAAGCAACAAGATATTCGAAAACGCATTTGAATGGCGATTTGAATTCCCTGAAGTTCTCAATGATGAAGGGGATTTTGTGGGATTTGATGTGGTGATTGGGAATCCGCCTTATATTTTAGTTCAAAATTTGAATGATAAATCGATGTTTGATTTCTTCAAAATGACTTATCATACTGCAACATATAAAATTGACACATATCAGCTATTTTATGAACGTGGCTTTTCTCTTTTAAAGCTAAATGGTTTCTTATCTTATATTTCGCCAAACACTTTCTTGAAAAATAAGTATTCACGTAACCTTAGAGAGATTTTATTACAAAATCGAATTCTGGAAATAATTAATTTTTATATTCAAGTGTTCGAGGATGCTTCTGTAGATACATTAGTTCTTACTTCTCAAAAGAGAACTGCGGTAGGAAATCAAATAGCATTCATTCCGTTCCACTTATTCGCAACTGAAATAACAAAATCTGAAGTTAGTTATCACGAACAATCAAATTTTATAAAAAATGATCTTGAACTAGAATTTGATATTGCCGCAAATGAAATGATTATTTTCCAAAAGCTCAACAACAATTCGATACCATTAGAAACAATTGGGCGAGCATATTTCGGGATTCAAACGTTTGACAGAAAAATGTTTGTTTCAAAAACAAAAATTAATGATTACTACTTCCCGATTATTGACGGGACAAATGTAAAGCGCTATTATTGTGATGAGCCTAATGAATATGTTTTGTACAAAAAAGAAGCAATCAAAAGTGGCGGGGATGAAGAAGTCTATAAACGAAAACGAATTGTGGTTAGGCAAATTGGAGTTTTTCCTCAAGGAACCATTGTCGAACCATATATAATTACCTTGAATACTATTTATAATATTTTCCTTTTCGATGATGAAATTCCTCTTGAATTTGTCTTAGGATTGATTAATTCGAAGCTAATAAGATTTTTTTGGACAAAGAAATATTTTGATAATAAAGCTACTTTCCCAAAAATTAAAAAAGCTCCTTTAGAATCAATACCAATAGTAAACTATGGCACTCATAAATCTTTTTTAGTTACCGAAACTGTTAGCAAAATTCTTTCAACAAAAATTACCAACCCCACTATTGACACCTCGGCTCTGGAAACGGAGGTTGATCAATTGGTTTATGAGTTGTATGGGTTGACAGAGGAGGAGATAAAGATCATCGAACAATCATTCTGATATATCCGAGAGCACTATTTGACATAAAACTAAAGGGAAAAAAGAGATGAAGTCGGAAATCATTATCTATCAAACAGAGGATGGCAAAACGAAAATCGAAACCCATTTTGAAAATGATACAGTTTGGCTTACGCAGGCGCAAATAAGTGAGCTTTTTCAGAAGGAAAGGAGTGTGGTTACCAAGCATATCAACAATATTTTTTCAGAAGGAGAATTGGACGAACAAAGCAATGTGCAAATTTTGCACATTGGTGGTTCCGACCGGCCAGTAAGATTTTACAACCTCGATGTGATCATTTCTGTTGGTTACCGTGTAAAATCACATCGTGGGGTGCAGTTTAGAAAATGGGCTACCGGCCTTATCAAAGAATACCTTCTTAAGGGGTTCACCATGAATGATGAATTACTTAAAGAAGTTGGTGGTGGCAACTACTTTGATGAACTGTTATCCAGGATCAGGGATATCCGTTCGTCCGAAAAAGTATTCTGGCGTAAGGTGTTGGATATTTATGCTACCAGCATCGATTATGACCCTAAAGCCGAAATGTCGGTTGAATTTTTCAAAACCATCCAAAATAAAATGCATTGGGCCGCTCACGGCCATACAGCCGCAGAAATCATATTTCAACGAGCTGATGCAAATAAACTGAATATGGGTTTGACAAACTTTAAAGGAAGCAAGCCAAATAAAAAGGAAACTGAGATTGCAAAAAACTACCTCAATGAACAGGAATTGAATGTGCTAAACCGGATGGTAACAGCTTATCTCGAAGTTGCCGAGTTACAAGCGTTAAACCGGCAACCCATGTACATGGTCAATTGGATTGAAAGGTTGAATATTTTTCTTACCATGACTGGCAATGAAATCCTGCAACATGCAGGAAGTATCAGTCACGAAAGCGCCTTAGAAAAAGCGCATATAGTATATGAGGAATATAAAAAGCGAATTGATAATGAATTATCAAACGTTGAAAAAGATTATATCCGGCAAATAGATATAACTGAAAAAAGGTTAAAATCATAATTGCGTCGGAATTGCGGCATAATTACCTCAATTGGACATTAATGGCCATTTAGAGGAAAAAAAGTGACGGCATTGGCTTGTTAAGAAAAGAAAATTGCTGTATGCAAAGATTGTTTGTAATTTTGCCTTATGGAAAAAACCGGCTACATAGAAATTAGAATCAAAGGTTTGAAAGGCAACCTTGAACTTTCACCGGACAATTATGATATTCGGGAAGTTATTGGTATTCTGGAACAAGCTGAAAATCTATTATTCCCGGGAGAGAAGAAGGAAAGGCCAATCATCAGCTATAAACAAGAACCCGGATCCGTCAGACATTTGCTCCAGACAGGTATGCAAGCAATTATTGGGTTTACTGCCATTCTTGGACAGGTTTCTGCATCTCAGAATATCGATTTCTTAGAATTGAATACAGCTAAAGCCATCGAATCATTTCAGGATACTGCGGTTAAAAAGGATTATATAATAACATTAAAGACTTCATTACAAGAGTCTTCGGAGTTGAGAATTGATAAAACAACACGTTACTACCGTACTTCCAACGTTTGGGCAGATGCTGAATTTTATTTTTATGGCAAGATTACCAACGCAGGCGGTAAAGAAAAG
>CAIWTA010000024.1 GCA_903915465.1 uncultured Bacteroidales bacterium
ACTGAATTCCAGGCAGTCGATTTCATTGTCGCTCGGTTATCTTGAGTTTCCAAGTTTATTTAAGGATACTATCGTCAACCTTGTAGCTATCACAAGCAGGCATAAATATGGTTTCAACATTGCCATTGAGTATCGTTTTTACCTGATGAAACGGAATTCCCGCCCAATTCCCGATGGTGTTTATCTTGCACCCTACTGCAGCTATTATGAGTATCATTTTACAAATAATATTGATGTGCTTCACACTAATCTTGACAGTGCGGGTATGGTCAAAGGAAATTTTTATATATTTAACCTCGGAATTGAATTGGGTTACCAGTTTGTTTTCTGGAAAAGAGTCACCCTCGATTTTGTTCTTTTTGGTCCTGCTTTAAGTTATTATGGTGGTGGCGTTGACATCTCCGGGAACATTAATATTGACCGTTTGAAAGAGATCAATGCAGATTTTTATAACAGATTGAAAGAAAAATACCCGCTAATCGGGGATTATGTTGTCAATAGATCATTCAAACAAAATGGGAAACTCGATTTATTTAGTTTGGGATTCCGATACCTTGTGCAAATAGGATTTCACTTTTAATATTAACTAAAAACAAATCACATGAAAAAGTACATTCTGATCATCGCAGCGTTATTCCTGGCTTCATTTGCCTATACGCAATCCAACAAAGAAGAGATCGACCTGTTGCAGGCCGCATTTGGCATGGACAAAAAATCTGTTGTGACTGATTTTGTTAAGCCATCCGCAACACAGAAAGCAGCCTTTTGGAAATTGTATGATGAATATGAGACTCAACGCAAAGACCTTGGGAAACAAAGGATCGAACTGCTAAAGCAATATGCTGACCATTACTTCGATATGACCAGCGAACAGGCAGATGCCTGGATGAAGAAGGTCATTGAACTTCAGAAAAGAACCGACAACCTAATCGTTACCTATTATGGTAAGATTAAACTTATTTCAGATGCAATTGTTGCTACTCAGTTTTACCAGATCGAAAACTACATTTTAACTACAATCAGGATGCAACTGCTTCAGAATGTCCCGTTCCTGCAGAAGAAACCCTAAATGAATACGAGATTCTATCATCTCATTGCCTTTTTCTGGATACTTTTTATTCTCAATTCGTTATTTTTATCAAATAAATAATCTCTAAACTATTAATTATGAAAAAAACAATACTTGTCCTGGCAGTTGCAATTTGCCTGCCATTCATCATTATGGCTCAAAAGGTTGAGGTTACACCATTTGGAGGCTACGTTTTTCCCGGAACCATGCAGGGTGATTACGGAGATATTCGAATAAAAGATAACGCGCAATACGGTGGAATGATAAGCATTGCCGTAAGCCGGGTCATGGATGTGGATCTGATTTATAACAGGTCAGACACGAAAGCTGAAGTCACCTATTTTAATCCTGTGAATAATATTAAATACCTGGAAGTCCCTCTGAGCATAAACTATATGCACATTGGATTTACCAAAAATTTCAGGGTCAACCCTACGGTATCCCCTTTTGTTGGATTAAACCTTGGAGTATGTCTTTTTTATCCAAAGCAGGATTATGCTGATGCATGGTTCTTCTCAATGGGACTCAATGCAGGTGCAAAAATTTATTTCAGCAAAAGAGTCGGTCTTCGCCTTCAGGCACAGGGTATGATGCCGGTCCAGGGCACTGCATTTTCTATATTTGTCGGAACCGGTGGTTCCAGCGGTGGCGTTTCCGTGTACTCTACCTTATTCCAGTTTGGATTTACCGGAGGCCTGATTTTCAGATTGGGAAAAATTTGATAATTTCGTAATACAAAGAAACAATTCGATAACTCAAATATTAAAAAAATTTCAACTGTATGAAAACAAAACTATTAATTTTCCTTGCAATGGGGATGTTAGCCATCACATCATGCACCAAATATCCCCCAGCTACAAGCCGTCTTACCGAAGACCTGGTTATTTATACAAAATATGACGTTTCAGTAAATTTCAGGGATTACAAGACCTTTGCCATTGTTCCTAAAATAACCTATATCAATGGCAACGACTCTTCTTATCTGACAGATGCCAATGCGATGGCATTATTAAACAGAATCGCAGCGGATATGACGGATCGTGGATTTGCAAAAGTTGACTCCAATGCCCATCCTGATCTAGGCATTAATGTAACAGCCATTAAAACAACCACTTCTACGGTTTATTATCCGGGGTGGTATTGGGGATACCCGGCATATTATTCTCCGGATTGGTGGGGATATCCTGGATATGATTACTATTATCCATACTATCCGACTTATATCACTTCCTATTCTTCAGGAACCGTGATTATTGATCTTGTTGACTTTAAAGTAAAAAAGGACAATAAGATTATGGTCAGATGGAATGCATACATCAGGGCGTTGCTGACCGGGAATCACACACAATCTGAAATCCTTCAAAGTGTTGACCAGGCTTTTACACAGACGCCAACGCTAAAAACAACTCCGTTAGCAAATTAAGGTATTAATCATTAAAAAGATAAAAAGATGAAAAAGATAATATTAATTCTCACGGTTTTTGTTTTTATTGCTGGCATGGCACAAAGCCAGGATAAACCAGCCTCTTTGGGGTTTAAACCCAGTTCATATTATACCTTCTCCTGGAATACAACTTTTACCATGGGAGACTTCAATAAATGGGTAGGAAATACAAGTCCTGCAGGATTTGATTTGGGTGGTCGTTATTTTATCCAGGGCGGATGGGTTGCTGGTTTCAACATAACCTGGCAGCGCGTATCGCAGAGCTATGGGTATCAAACTGCTTATTTCACAGATGGTTCGGCGATTACAGCTACCAACTACCGTTTCACATGGATGGTACCTTTCCAAGGGGTAATTGCCTACCATTTCGTGCCGGATAAGATGGTTTCCCCTTATATAGGACTTGGCATTGGCGGAGACTACATGGAGCATCATGTACTGATCCAGGAATATGATATCTATAAAACACGTTGGGATTTTTCACTGACTCCGGAAATCGGAGCATTGATTAAATTCGGATACTTCTCGCAATGGGGTGCTCTGGTGGCATTCAACTACAAGTGGACGACCAACAAAATCGATTTTGAAAAGTATAATTGGACATCTAAAGACCTCCAGATGCTTAACCTCAAAATAGGACTCACATACATTCTTCGATAGTTTCCTTTAAATATTGAAAGTTCTGCCGTTCAGAACCTGCCGGAATTAAGCCTTCTTCTTTTATAGGCCTTTCCGGCAGGTTTATTTGTGAGATCTTTTAAGGGAACCTCTGATTTGTATAGGGTTCTTTTTTAAAATTTTGGGGAATCAAGACTGGATGGATGAAAAAGTTTTCTACACACTATTTTTTCTCGCAGGAAAGGTTCAAACGATACATCTCGGGCATATGTTCTATCCATCATCGAAATAGTTTCGTGTTTAGATTATCTGCCTTAGAATGGTCGGTTATCTGCTTGATCTTTTTCCTAAAATATCCTTCTTCAGGTTTGCGTTCCAGCCCTAGCAGTTTTCCCAGTTTTCCAGGGTGTTGCTTTATAATTTTTCAGGGATTTTTGACACGGAATGAAGGTGCATTGTATATATCACCTCTGTACTCTTCAGGTATGGCAATTGTATTTCCGTCACGAATGGCCTTGTAATGCGGAGACATGATCTCCATGCCTGCCGTGTTAAAACCATCCTGGATGTTTTGGTGAAGTATTGAGTACAGTTCAGCCAGGCGATTTGGTTCATGCGTATAAGCATTGATCTGGTAGGAAATATAAAAATCATCAAGGCTTGTCTGTAGAACAAATGGTGGCGGATCCTTTACGATTCCGTCTGTTGCAAGTGCAGCATTGATGAGCAGTTCATGAATCTTCCGCCAGGAGGAGTCATAACCAATGGTGACTGAAGTATAGATGATCAAGCCCTTCTCCTGAGCTTTTGCACTGTAATTGATAACTTCAGATGACATGATTTTAGAATTCGGAATTGTCACCTCTTCGTTTTTTATAGTCAATATTTTTGTTACAAGCATGGATTTTTCCAACACATCACCAGTTATATCTCCGATTTTTACCCTGTCTCCCAAACGAAATGCCCGGGTATATGTGAGGGAGAAACCAGACATTATATTGGAAATCAGACCTACTGAAGTAAATGAAAATACCAGGCCAAGAAAAACAGAAATTCCCTGAAAAATTTTTGAGTCTGAACCAGGAATGTAAGGCCAGATAAGGATAATCGTAAAAACCCAGACAATCACCCGGATAATATTATACGTCGGAAGCGCCCATTCCGGATAAAACCCCGGCAGGGTTAACACTTTACGTTCAATTTCTTTTTTGAAGAATCTGAAGGATCGATTGATAAAATAGGTAATAGTGAGAATCACACAAATGATGATAACATTTGGCAGATATTCCCATATCAGAGAAAAGAAGTGTTTTACCGGACTCAGGATAACATCCAGGACAGCCATAGTAAAAGGTTTAGTCCATGGCAGAATGAGAAACATTATCAGCAGACCAATGAAAACAAGGAAAAGAAACAATCCTGCACGGAAAATTTTATTAACAATAAGGAAAATCGCTATCTGCCTCTTTTTATCCAGAAATTCATAACCGGAAACAGAAAGGATTTTACGTTGACTGCCTTGCCAGGTGATGATTTTCTTCTGTAAGAACTTGTATAAACGATTCACGACAAAAAACAGAAGAATCAGCAGTGCCAGTATGACAGATGAAAAAAGGATGCTTCTAAGGATATTTTTTTCGCTGTTATCTTCTTTGAATTTAGCAACAGCACTGGCGATTTTGTGCATCCTTTCAGCAGCAATTTTATCTTTTGAATTGTTTGCAGCAATTGAATCTTGGGTCGTTACTACTGTCAATATAATATCTTCATACAAGATGTTTATTGCTCCATCCGCCTTTGTCAGATGCAGGGAATCTACCCTGAAGAATGGATTTGATGCAACTTCTCTGATCCTTGTTTCTACTGCCTTAGCCCGGGTAACTGGTGAAAAAGGACCAATTCCAACAGTAAAAGAAAAAATGGTTTCACCAAATGGGGCTACAGGCGACGCTATCACTGGTTTTTTAATCGAATCGGAAGATCCTTGAGAACCTGTTTGTGCAAATGCCAGGTTAATAAAAATTGGATAACAAAGAAATCCGATGATCGTCAACAAGAAAATCTTTTTTCTTATCATTTGCCCTTGGAGTTTATGATTGCCTGTTTGAGATCGGCAGTTCAGAAGGAAAGATTTGGTGTCTTTAGGATAATCACGGAGCGCTGATCACATTGTTTCCCTTACCTTTTTTGCCCTGAGAAAAATATCTCACATAAATAATGAACATGATCACAACAAGAAAATAAATCACGGTATTCAGGTTATCATGGGCTCTGCCCACAATATTATTTTCAATGTATGCAGAAACGCCTGAATCAAATATTTCTTTACTGTAAATGGTAAGGTAGACAAGTCTTGAGACATAGATGATTTCTAGGAAAAAAACTCCACCAACAATAAATAAAAGTTTGGGCTTTAATTTCCCCGGGAAACACGCAATCAGTATGATGAACAGTGCCAATAACTTCAATCCGAGACAATGTCCGCCGAGCCAGATCCCACGGCTATTGGGAAGATAGATTGCAAACACCCCCTGATCAATAATACATGCGTAAGCATAGGTATATTCAACTTTTGCAGGGTACCCCAAAATGTTTAACACATTTTTTGTCGAATATGCTGTTACTTCGGAAATTGTGTGCACAAAACCAGATGTTTTGAACAATCTATCCAATGCAGGGTTCTTTCTGATAATAGTAATTGATGTGAAGAGTAACACAAACACCACGATGATACGGGTAAAGAAGAGAATGAATTCATGGTATTGCTTACAAAGTAAAGTAAGACGGGAATCCTGAGACATAGTCCTGAAGATTAATGATTACTCAAAGAAAAATAATTTACTGTACTATCAAAATTTTGAAACCTGGCTAAGGTATCAGCTATTCAATTATTATCGCAGTTATTCGCCTTTTATTAAAATCGGTTTATCGTAATAATACTTACCTTTTTTTAGGCAATTTCCATACAGGAATCCCCTGATAGATAAACGGGATTTCAGTATATTATTGCTCCTTTTTGTGCAAATTTTAAAAATGTGAGAATAAGCGCCACAAATATATGCAAAAATACGGAATAGTATAAAAAGCCTTTGCCTTGTGAATTACATTCACAAGGCAAAGGCTAAATTGTCCTGAAATTAGCGGGTTATCAATAGTTGAGATTAATCAGCTTTCTTCTGGTAAAAAGAGACTCAGGAATTACTAACATCAAAAGATCATTCAGATACTAACAATAATGTTATCCTTATCTGGATGTTTCATTCTGTTTCTGGCCTCGATTATAAAGACTAAAACCAGCATAAGCCAAACAAAGCGTCATAGCCAGGATAATACCCTGGGTACGATCAATTGGGCAACCTGTAGCACCACCACCAGACTGGTTCCCGTTGAGGGAGTGTCCGGGTGGAGGTGGTGCTGGGCCGTCTGCTCTGGCAGGGAGAATAGCAACAAATACAAACAACGATACAAAAAGGATCATCAAGGAGATATGCTTTTTCATAGTAGTACGATTAATTTTTGTTATAAACTTATTTTTACTTTAAATAAACCTTTGCTGTCTTTACAAATTCTTCAGTCTGAATCCTTACAATATAATAGCCATCAGAGACATTCAAATTGACCTCGTTCAAGGTCTGGTCATTAAGATTTTTCGTCAATATCTGTTGTCCAATCATGTTACTTACAGAAATCCGGCCACTTTGCATACCAGTTGAACATGAAATATAAAGCGATTTTCCGTAAGAGTAAATGCTGATCGGGTTACTATCCTGTAAATTACCAGATCCATTAGACCCGAAGAAATGCAAAAGAAAGCGATTACCATCATCGATTCGCGAAGCTGTAAAATTGTAAACAGGATGTTGAAGCAGGTTTTGCGTGTTACCAGTAACCATATCTTCCAGAATTATTCCAGGTATTGAATTGAAGCTTTCAAGTCCTGAAACCTTTATGCTGTAGTCGCCATCAAGCGGAACAACAATTCCAACGGGTACGGTAACTGGTTTTGAAATCACCGGAAGAGAATTTATGACATTTTTTTGATCGTTATCCAAAATCGTATATACCTGAGGGATCTGTTCATTCATGCTGAACATCTTTTCGGCATCATACCAGTCTGTTCCCAAGCTACCATTTGATTCAAACATCATGTAGGTGTCATCGAAATTTGTTGAATTGGAGAATGTCAACTTTAACTTGCTTGGTGAAGATTCCTTCGTACTTTTTAGCCAATAATTGCCATCATGAATCCTTGCAGAATTAGGGACGGTGATGGTAGATCCAGGAACGCCTACTTTGACAAAGAAACCTTGCATTGACGGAATATTACCATCCAGGCCAGCTGTGAAATGCGTATCATCCAAGAATGCTTCGTAACCAGGGCCACCATCTTTATCTTCATTCCAGACATAATAATAACCGGAAGCAAGATTCGATTTATCAAGCACTTCGCTCCATTTGAATGCCGAAGGGAATGGATTTCCAAGCAGATCCCAGTTACACGAAGATATTCCGGTTTCCAGCGTATATGTATGATCACCAGTATTTGGGGTTCCTATAAATGTTTTGACTTTTGGCATGCAACCGTTGTAAGCAACCAGGTAACCTCTATTCACATCAAAATGCGGGGATACACCGAAGTCACTTGTATTTACAGACATATCAGCGTTTCTCAAATTAAGCCAATGAAGTGGGTCGCAGGTTGAATTATATTTGTAAAAGTCAAAACAGTTGGATGGTGCGGAACTGAAATTTACAGGCAGAGGAGCAAATTCACCATTGAGAATAGCTTGAAACCTTACCGGGCATGAGAGAAAGTGCCAACGAAGTCCATCAGACACTTCTCGTTTAACGTTTGCAATGCCGGATACAACACCGTTAGTAATAAGTGAACCGCCACTTTCAATGGTCATTTCACCACCAGAAATGATTGTGAGATTTCCATTAACCGTTAATGCACCATCCGAACTGATTACCAGTTTCGCATTGGCTTTAATTGTAATGTTCCCATCAACGACAACCTCTCCACCGGAAATAGTAAGTCCGCGCCCAGAAGAGATTGCCGATTTATCAGCGCAAGGCTGAATCGTAGCATTCCTGCAGATTATTACATTATCTCTCGAAAGTTCAGGGTCATTGATTGTTCCAACCATGATGATAACATCATCAGTGGAAACCGGAACTGAAGCCGGACTCCAATTTCCAGCCAGATTCCATACGTTACTGATCGTTCCAGTCCAGGTATGGGTGGGAGTGGATAAGGGTGAGACTTTCGCCTCTTTTTTTGTCTCAAGTGCATGGGACAAAGAATTCA
The DNA here is from genome assembly GCA_903915465.1 of uncultured Bacteroidales bacterium. GTDB lineage: Bacteria > Bacteroidota > Bacteroidia > Bacteroidales > FEN-979 > FEN-979. Next base: position 8,443 of record CAIWTA010000024.1, read on the forward strand.
TCCCCAACGCCAATAATACGAGTAATGTTAATTTTTTCATTTTAAGTGATTTAGATTATTTTTATTTCTTTAAATTTATTAAAGTCATTGGCGGCAGCCTAAAATTAATCGGCCAGCGACTTTTCGGGGCAATACCTTTATTATAATATATAACTGTTCTGTAAAATACAGAACATGTCAAAATGTCTTTCCGTACAATCAAATTTCACAATTCTGGAGAATGACAAAATTCCTTCGGATGAAGAATTAAAATCAAACTCCAGGTATATATAAATGAATACTTTTAATAAACTACTGTTATTAAATACTAAGTATATCACTTAGATTATACCGATATTCATTAAGCCTGAATAGGTGAAAATGCTGTAGCTATGAACGGCAAAGATAATATTATTTTGCGGGGGAATTCTAATCTGACGAATTCAATTTTCCGGAAAATTGCTAACAAGCCGCACATGTGTGCGGAATTATGAAAATCACAATTAGGATTATGAAGTTAACTAGTTTAGAAGTCAGCAACACTTTAAGTTATTTTTTAATAAAAGCAAGTTATCATTTAATATAAACCTTGGCTGTTTTTACAGTAACATCTGTTTGGAGTTTTACGATATAATAGCCTTCCGCCACATTTAACTGAACCTGGTTCAATAGTTGATTATCCAAATTCTTTGTCAATATCTGTTGCCCCAAACAGTTTGTCACGTTAACCTGACCGTTATGCATTCCGGAAGCACAGGAAATATAAACGGTCTTACTTACAGAATAAATTTTGATCGGGGCTATCTCTTTTTGATCTGCAATACTTATCGGGCCTGCAAAATGCAAGAGGAAGCGTTTGGCATCTTCATTTCCCGAAGCAGTGAAGCGATAAACCGGGTTCAGTACCATATCCTGCGATGTGTTCATTTTCAGGTCTTCCAATGTCAGTCCGCTAAGAGGGTTGAAACTTTCTATCCCAGAAACTTTAATGCTATAATTCCCGTTTTCAGGGGCAAGAATTCCGATTGGAATCGTTGCAGGGCCGTTGATGTATGGCATCTCATTGAAGAGTGTTTTCTGGTCATTGTCAACCAAAGTATATATCTGTGGGATCTTGTCATCCATACTGAATATCTTTTCGGCATCGTACCAATCTATTCCAATACTTCCTTTTGATTCAAACATTACATAGGTATCATCGAAATTTAGCGAATTGGAGAATGTCAACTTTAACTTGTTTGGTGAAGAGTCTTTAGCGTTTTTCAGCCAATAATTGCCATCATGGATCCTTGCAGAATTAAGGACGGTGATGGTAGATCCGGAAACTCCTACTTTGACAAAAAAGCCTTGCATTGCAGGAATATTACCATTAACCCCGCCTGTGCAATGCGAATCATCCAGAAACGCTTCGTAACCAGGGCCACCATCTTTATTTTCATTCCAGACGTAATAATAACCGGTTGCAAGATTCGATTTATTGAGGACCTCATTCCATTTAAATGCCGAAGGGAATGGATTTCCAAGCAGATCCCAATTGCACGAAGGGAGCCCGACTGTCAGTGTATATGTCTGATCACCTGTATTTGGAGTTCCTGTAAATATTTTGGCAAGAGGCAGGCAACCATTGTAGGCAACAAGGTAACCTCTCTTCACATCAAAATGCGGAGGCTGACCAAAATCATTAGTATTTACAGACAGATCAGTGTTTCGCAGATTAATCCAATGAAGTGGATCGCAGGCAGAATTAAATTTGTAAAAGTCAAAACAGGTGGATGGTGTGGAGCTGAAATTTGCAAGAAGAGGAGCAAATTCACCATTGAGAATATTCTGGCTCCTTACCGGGCATGAAAGAAAATGCCAACGGGACCAAACAGAAATTTCGCGTTTGATGCTTGCAGTGCCAGATACATCACCGTTAGTAATAAGTGAACCGCCGCTTTCAATAATCATGTTACCCCCAGGAATTATTGTAAGGTTACCATTAATCGTCAATGCACACGCAGAACTGATTACCAATGTTGCATTTGCATTTATTGTGAGATTTCCATCAATAACAGTTTCCCCTCCAGAAAAAGTAAACCCCAGTCCTGTAGCGATTATAGATTTATCCGTGCAAGGCTGTATCGTAGCATTCCTGCAAATTATTACTTTATCTCTCAGATGTGCCGGATGATTGATTGTTCCCACCGGGATGATAATATCATCCGTGGAAAGAGGAACAGAAGCCGGACTCCAATTTCCAGCCAGATCCCATACTTCGCTGATCGTTCCAGTCCAGGTATAGACAGAAGCTGAGAATTGTTGTCCTTGCGTATTTTCCTTTGTCTCAAACGCATTTGACACAGAACTAATACCCAGGATCAGAAAACCGAGTAAGATCAAATTTTTCATATTTATTGATTTAGATGCTTATAATTTCTTGGCAGCAGCATAAATTAAAAAACCCAACAGTTTTCAGGTCAATAACTTTCTTTAATTTAATAAACTGTTGTTATTAAATGCAAAGAAAATGCCTTTAGCACTTAGATAATACCGATATTCATAAAGCCTGAAAAAAGGGAATGATGTAGCTATTGTTAGCAAAGGTAACAACATTAGCGGGGAAATTCTAATCGGACTACAATAATTTTCCGTTAAAGTATTAACAGCCCGCACACTTGTGCGAAAGTAAATGGATTCACAGAAAATCAACAAGGAATATATACCATTGTTATGAACCTGAAATGGCATAAGGAAGTAAACATGTATTTCTCTTTTGTTCGCTATAAAAGAACATGAAATTTACATAAGCTGATCAAGAAAAATAAGAGATATTAGAGACTGTTTAAATATTTCATTACGACAACTTCAATTCTTAATAAAATTATCTTCCTTTACTGTACTTTCTTTTGCTTCCACCAAAAGAAAGTACAGTAAAGGAAGATAATTTTATTAAGAATTGAAGTTGTCGTAATGAAATATTTAAACAGTCTCTAATATCTCTTATTTTTCTTGATCAGCTTATGTAAATTTCAT
>CAIWTA010000025.1 GCA_903915465.1 uncultured Bacteroidales bacterium
CCTCATATACCGTTTCTGTTCGTCAGTACCGGATTTTGCAGTCCCGCTTCCTTCAGTGCATACTTTACAGTAAACCACCTTGCGGCTTGCTAATACTTTCAGGTCATACCCCGACGTATAAGGGACTTTCACCCTCTGGAAAGTCACACACTCGTTTTGGCTATCGAAAAAAGATTTGTATTTTTGATCTTTTTCTACAGCTTACAACAAGTGTGCGCTGCATGATGCTCATGCAGGGCACACACATATTATACAGTGGTCAATGTGGCTTTCTGTAATTTGATACTTTGTACGTATCTAAAAACTTTGGTGCGGGTTGATACATTTGTGCTGTTAACTGACTGAAAGCCACACCGCCGCGTATAATTTTTCGTTAGGGTTAATACTTAAATTAAAAAGAAATGAAACTACAAACAAAAAATTATTTGCTCAATTATGTGACCTTACTTGTGGTTCTTATTTTTCTATTTTTCTTTCTTCGATTTTTCCTGAGTCCAGGTAGAGATCAAAATGTATCTACTTATATTGGTTTATTCCTTTTGGTTCCTTCTATAATATTGTTTACGATTGCACGAATACAGCTTGGAGCCTCATTTCAGGTATCGGCAGAAGCAAACAAACTTGTGACGACCGGAATTTATAAGAAAGTCCGTCACCCAATTTACCTTTTTGGGCTATTATTCCTATTAGGGATAATATTAATAACACAAAAGTTTCCTTTTTTAATAATTTTAGTAATCTTAATTGTCTTTCAGATTAAACGAGTTAAGAATGAAGAAAAAGTGTTGACCGAAAAGTTTGGGAATGAATATTTAGAATATAAAAAACATACATGGTTTTAATCGTTTCGGTTCTGAATTGAAAGTACTACCCCTAACGAGCCCGCAACCGCAAAGCGGGGTAAGTCAATAAGCAATCAGAACGTGGGTCTGCAAAGTGAACAACCAAACCAAAACATAAAACAATTAAAACCCGCCTTGCGGCTGCGGGCGGGGCGTTGGCAGAAATTATCGAACATTGTGCTTTATCACCGATTAACTAATATCTTATAACGATGAAATACTATTTGCTTCTTTTATTCGCTTTTTGGATTAATGGTTACACATTTGCACAAACACAGGATACCATCCGGTTTGAAAATTTAATCGGGATAATTAAAATACCTGTCCAAATAAATGACAAAGTCCATTATTTCATGTTTGATACCGGGGCAGAAGTTACTGCGATCAGGGAAGATGTGGCAGCCGGTCTGGATAAAACCGGTTCTTCCAGGAAAAGGTTGAAAGATTCAATGGATAAAGTATCGATCCAAACAAAGTTTGTGGTTCCTTCATTAAAAATAGGCAACAGTGACTTAAGTAATCAGACAATTTATACATTTCCAAATACTCCTTTGTTCAATTGTTCTGGTTTTGAAGGAATAATTGGCATAGATATAATAAAACAGTTCGACTGGTTGATCGATTTCGATAAACTTTACATTGTAAAGACAGATCCTTCCGATACTGCCGGCAGATTTGATGATTTTGTAGCGTTAGATTTCTATAAAACTAAATTTCGTCCAATGATTAAGCTGAAAATTGGCAATAAAACGGTTGATTTCTTATTTGATAGTGGAGCAAGCACAAGTGGCATTGATAAGAAGAGTTACAGGAAAATCAGAAATGAAATAATCAAATCATATGATGAAATTTCATCGGTAAGTGGGGCGAATACTTCTGACCAGCAATCAAAAGAATCCTTTTTTTTAGTTACTGCACACCCTTACAATTCAGATTCAATAAATCACCCTGCCATGTTTAGCACAATTTCTGTAGGTGAGAACAAAATTGGCAATGATTTTTGGGGACACAATCAGCTCTTTTTAAGTTGGCCAAAAGGCAAATTACTATATAGAACAGTCAATACTGAGAAGAAAAAAACATTTGGCATTTCTTTTAGAATTAAAGATGAATCGATGGTGGTAACCTCTCTGGTCTATACAGAGCAAATTATTAGAAGCGGCGTGAAAACTGGTGATACGGTAAAAACAATCAATGGCAAATCATATGAGGATTATTGCGAACTCCTGATGTATCAATTATTGACAAAAGAGAATATATACAACATCGAATTGCAGGATGGGAAGCAATTTACATTAAAAAAAGAAAATCTATATTAACTTCTGCCACCATGCCGCTAAATCGCAACAAAACCAGTGTTATTTGTGCTTATCATAGGTTCTGCCTTTGATGCGTTTAGCGGCAAAGCGTTAGGCAACATTGTAAGGAATTGTGCAAATAAACGGATTTATGGAAATCATAATTCGACCATCAAAGGAAATTGACTTCAGGGAAACTGAAAACCTTACAAGGGAATCTTTCTGGGATCTGTATAAACCAGGAAGTGATGAGCATTTTGTTCTTCATAAAATAAGGGAAAGTAAATGTTGTATCAGCGAACTTGATTTAGTAAGTATTGCTAGCGAGAAAATTATTGGTCACATTATCTGTACAAAAGCAAGGGTTGTCGACTCAAAGAATAATGAATACACTGTTTTATGTGTTGGACCATTTTCAATAATGAATGAATACCAAAGAAAAGGATATGGCTCTAAACTGATGGAATATTGTATTGAAATATCAAAAGAATTGGGTTATTCAGCGATGATCCTTTTTGGTAACCCCACATATTATCATCGTTTTGGATTTAGGAACGCAATTGAATATGGGATTTGTACTAAGGAAGGGATGAACTTTGAGCCATTTATGGTTAAGGAATTACAAAAAGAAGGATTAACTGGAATTCAGGGAAAGTTTGTTGAAGACGAATCATATTCTGTTGCTGCGGATGAATTACTTGAATTTGAAAAACAATTTCCATACAAAGAAAAACATATAACTGCTACTCAATTAAATTTGTAATTTCACAACATTGCCTAACGAGCTTGCAGCCGAGCAATGCGGGCGGTTTCCGGAGGCAGGCATTCACCAAACCTGTAAACGATAGGGGATAAGAAAAGAAACAACAAGTAAACCCCGCACTGCGGGTGCGGGCGGGGCGTAATAGGCAACCAATTGGCGACACTGCAAACTCAGGCATTTAAGGACTGAATAAACACTTACATTTAAGCAAAAATCTAAAAATGAAAAAACAAACAATATTTCTGTTGGCTACATTTATTTTCTGTTGCACAGTAATGGCACAAAATTTTTATACTGACCCATTTGCTCATACATTTTCAATTGTTGCACGAGATTCGGTTACAGGTGAAATGGGAGTAGCGGTTCAGACACATGCTTTTTCTGTCGGCA
>CAIWTA010000026.1 GCA_903915465.1 uncultured Bacteroidales bacterium
ATGGGAAAGACAATAATCAAAAAGAATAACAGTCGCCAGATAAGCAGCCTTCGACGTCTTCGGTTCCGGCGAAGCCGGAAATCTCACGAAGTGAGATAGAAGAAGGCGCAGCTGCGTTGTGGCGACGAGGCCGCCCGGCCTGAAGGTAATAATAGATGGAAAAATATTGAAATTTTTAAACAGTCTCTAAGAGGAAGTTTAAGAAAGTTGATTTAATGGAAAATGCTGAACCTATTCCTGGTGCGGAGCAACAACTTCAATCAGTTCAGGCAGATCCATACCAAGTTTTTTGAGGTGTTCTATTTTTGGAACCCCGTTTTTAGTCCATCCACGGCGCTCATAAACAGCATCAAGAAGTTTCTCATAATTGTTTTCTCGGTATGTTCGGAGCACTTTCATCTTTTCTTCGGTTGATTTTCCTTCAGGATCAAAGCTTACCTGTTCCTTCAACTGTTTATCGTATCGCTCTGCCCTTGATTCGTATTCTTCCTTCGTCACGGGACCACAGGCACGGTATGGCTGGGCATCATGCTTACGCGTACCAAACCCGCGGCGGAGATTAAAAATCCGCTGAAAATTATAAACTCTTTCCGATTGGGTGACAAGATCACTTTTATTGACATTTGATCCGGTTACAGCATTGAAAATGGTCACATAATTATCGACATGTTCAGGAACTTTTGCCGGTTCTGAATGTTGCGCATTATCCTCTGGTTCAACATCATTCCATGGAAGTTTACAGAATCCTGCAAGGCCGAACCATGTACGGAACATCGGGAAATAATGCAGCGCTTCAGCTTTCTTCTCAAATGTGGGAATCTGGTTATTTACCATATCCATGAAGATCAGCCATGCTTCATCATGCTGAGGCCCTTTATTTGTCATCGCATAACCACCTTGCTGGGCAAGAGATTCTTTGGAAACATATTGTGAATATTCAAGGCCTTTGTTTTCCATCCCGATATCCTGCATAAACTGGGCATCTCCCCATCCCTTCGCGGCAAAAATCTGTTTCATCTTACGCACACCTTGTCCTGCGATAAGTCCGAATCCTTCTCCGCGTGAAACCTGGTGAAGTAGTTCCATGGCTATATCTGCACTGCCAAAGTTGAGTTTCAGGCCTCCGGTACGTTCCTCATTAAGAATGCCATTTTCAAAGCATTCCATAACAAATCCAAGGATGGTTCCCCATGAAATTGTACAAATGCCATACGTATCACAGTAAAAATTGGCTTCAATGGTGAAATCTGGATTGAAGATTCCGGCAATGGATCCTAATGATGAGGTAGTTTCATATTCCGGACCATCAACGATCACTTTGTTTCCTTTGTAAGGACCTGAACGGAGTTCGTAATTATCAACGCCTTTGGCGCACGACATGTTACATCCAACCCAGCATCCATCGGGAACATTCTGTGTAAAGTAGGATTTCCAGACATCACCTTTAATTTTAACAGCATCTGGATGACTTCCAAACTTAAAATTGTTGACCGGAAGAAGATCATAATCATTCATGATAAGCGTTAGGTGCGCAGTACCTTTGCTCCGCATTTCACATTGTTTGTCGTCCAGTTCGCGCATTTCCCTGTTAAATTTGCGACCACGCTCCTGAATGGCTTCCATGTTCACAACATTATTGCGGTTTCCGCCAATATTCTTGACTTTTGCTACCAGCGCCTTTACTTTCTTATCGCGGAAAACAGTACCGATACCTCCGCGGCCTGCTTGTTTCAGACGAACAAGCTTACGTTTCGGATCGTAAAATGTAAAATTCAGCATCCCTATCAGGGAATGTTCAGCAGCAGTTCCTGCTGAAACAACAGCAACATTTATTTTATCCTTCTCAATTCCTTCTTTGGCAAATACTTCATGCAAAATTTCTCCCAGAACATGACTATCTGAGGGAAGGTCAGCCGCTTCATATATTTCAACAACTTCACGTTCTTCATCAAGCAGAATAAGGACTTCCTGATCTGATTTTCCCTGAAGTTCAAAAGCGTCAAATCCACAGAATTTTAAAAATGGCCCAAAGTATGCACCTACGTTGCTGTCCATGATGGAATCCGTCTGTGGTGAAATAGTACAAACAATCGCTTTACCGGCGCCAGAATATTGCGTGATGCCACAACACGGGCCTCCTGAAATGACAATCTCATTCTCCGGATCATTCCATTTGGTATCAGGTTTGGTTGCATCCCACAGCAAACGCAGGTCAAATCCTTTTCCGCCAATGAACTTTTCTTTCATAACAGCAGGAACAGGTTTTTCTTTGATCGTATAATCAGAAACATTTACATAAATAGTCCTGTCATTATAACCCTTGACAATCGGAGCCCAGGTATATTTATAAGAAGCAAGTAACTTGTGCTTTTGCTTGAATCCTTCAAAGTTCATAGCTGAAAATATTAAATTAGGGATGATTTAGCATCCCAAAATTACAAAAAATATTGAATGTAACTAAAAGTGATTCAAAAAGTTCGATATGATTATTAGTGCATATCGGGGGAGGAGTTTCTTTTACGATCTTCCAAGGTTTTCATCAGGAAATGAAAGCCATTGGAAATTGTAAAGACCTTCAAGCAGCCTTTTACGCTTTTCTTCCGGGGTAAGACTTTCATAAGCATCTCTTGCTTCTTGGGCTTTTTGGCGTTTATCTTCTTCGATTTTATAAATGTTTTCAGTGTAGCGCTCCTCTACACATCTTGTCAGAAAGTCCCTTGCAACAGTCGGGAACAACTCAAGCAGTAATTCTTCTTTTTCATTCTGTGCGAGTTTCATGTCTCCGTAATCCTCAAACACCGAATTTTCCTGCTTTTTGTAATTCTTTGTATCATAGCCAGTCTCTTCTCTGACACCGGTCAGTTTTTCACGGAAGTCCGGATCTATTGGTATTGGCGTTTTACCATAAATCCCTTTTACAAGGTTGACGTATTGGATTGATTTGGTTGTAAAGAAAGGTTGTCCCTTGTTCTCATCAATAACACAATTCACAGCTTGCACACCAACAATCTGGCTGGTAGGAGTGACCAACGGCGGACAGCCGGATTTAACCCGAACCAATGGAACCAGTTCAAGTACTCTTGGCAGAAGATGATCCAATTTTAATTGTTTAAGTTGGGCGAGCATATTGGTGTACATCCCACCGGGAATCTCAGCGCGTTTAACCATTTCATCAGGTTCCGGAAAGTTGAAATATTTTTCAATAGCCTGACAAGCCTGTATCATCTCTTCCTCTCTGTCGTGTTTTGCCAGGTAAATTGCTTTCGTAAACAAGCGGTCGATGTCTTTTGGGAGTTTGTCAGTCGTAATATCAAAATCAATCGGGAACAATTTGCAGGTATCAAATTCAGCTAATTCCTGGCGTATCAGCTTCAACTCTTTATTGATTTTAACGACCGCATCCAGGTTGACCCCGGTTTCAATTCCCAGTTTGTCAGCAACGATCTGGATCATTTCAAAAGAAGGTGCACCAGGTCCACCGGCAAAATTCAGGATACAGGTATCAACAATGTCAACACCGCTAACGATAGCCATAATGGCTGAAGCCAGACCATATCCGGGAGTGCAATGGGTATGAAAATCGATAGGAATTGAGACATTTTCCTTTAATTTCCGGATAAGATCCCCTGTTCGTTGCGGAGGGATAAGTCCTGCCATATCTTTGATGCTGATCATGTCGGCACCCATTGATTCCAACTCCTTTGCTTTATCAACAAAATATTCAATGGTAAATATATCGTGAGGCAAAGACTTCAAATGTATCCAGGAACGGAACTTCTGTTTTGTTGAGAATTTTGGATCTACTGTATAGCTGATAGCACAATCGGCTAATCCCCCATTTTCTTTAACATATTTGATGGTGGATTTCATATTGTTAAGGTCATTCAGGGCATCGAAAATACGCATGATACCGATGCCTGATTTTACTGCATTCCGGTTAAAACCTTCGATAACATCATCAGGATAAGGATTGTAACCAAAGAGGTTTCTTCCTCTGGAAAGAGCTGTCAACAATGAAACATCTCCAACAGAAGACTTAATCTTTTCAAGTCGTTCCCATGGATTTTCTCCCAGGTATCGCATAATAGAGTCAGGAACAGCACCTCCCCACACTTCCATCGCATAAAACCGTGCATCTTTGTAAAAAGGTAGAACACGGTCAACCTGTTCCTGCGTCATCCGTGTAGCAAAAAGGGACTGTTGTCCGTCACGAAGAGTCAGATCCCTGATTAACAATTTTTTTCTTGACATAGAATACTAGGAATGAAGGAATGAACTGGATCTTAAGATCTTTCTGGTAGTATTTGCAAAGTTAATGATTTTCGGAAAATTGATTTTTATTATTTTTGTGTGAATTAGCGGTTTCTTTGTTTGCTTTTTTTAACACCTAATTTCTATGACTTTTGAAGAGATTAAAGGGATTATCAAGGATAAAACGGTTGGAATTGCCGGGGCTGGTGGATTGGGGTCAAATTGTGCTGTAGCCTTGGCACGCGTTGGGGTTGGCAGACTTATCATCGCAGATTTTGATGTGGTAAGCGAAAACAACCTGAACCGTCAATATTATTTCTTCGACCAGATTGGCGAAAAGAAAACCTTCGCCATCAAGTCAAATATTCTCAGAATAAACCCAACTATTGAAGTCGTTACGCATGATAAAATGTTGACACCGGAAAACATTTCAAAAATTTTCATGGATTGTGATGTAATCGTTGAAGCTTTCGATCATGCAGATCAGAAGGGAATGCTCATCGAAACAGTGCTTTCGCAGATGCCGGAGATGTATGTTGTGGTAGGTCTTGGTATGGCAGGTTGGGGGATGAACGATTCGATTCACTGCCGCCAGATCGGGAAAATGTTTATTTGTGGTGATGAAGTATCCGAAATCAGCCCGGAACTTCCTCCCATTGCACCCCGCGTAGGGATTGTGTCAAACATGCAGGCAAATGTGGTGCTTGAGATACTTTTGGATAAAAAATAATACCATAAATCTGATGAAAATCCTCTTAAATAATATCCCGGAATCATTTACCGAAGATAAATTCACCATCACTGAACTTCTTAAAGTTAAGAATTTCACATTCAAAATGTTGATTGTTAAGATTAACGGAAAATTGGTGAAGAAAACAGAATATGATACGGTGAAAGTCAATGACGGAGATGATGTGATGGTTCTTCACCTCATCAGCGGAGGGTAATGTAAAGATTCAAACTACTTCTGCAACTACAAAAGTGCTTCCTCCTACAAACACAAGGTCGTTTGTATTTGCAGCTTTTTGCGCAGCTTCCAGCGCATCTTTGACTGAAAAATAAGTCGTTCCTGACAAACCTTCCTTAACGGCGAGTCTCTTCAGTTCTTCTGCGTCCATACCACGCGGTATATTGGCTTTACAGAAATAATATATGGCATTTTTCGGCAGTAGCCGAAGGATACTTTCAATCTCTTTGTCATTAACTAATCCAAACACAAAATGAAGCTGCTTATGCTGTGTAACGCCGATTTGAGCTAACACTTCCGACAACCCACCGGAATTGTGACACGTGTCGCAGATTGTCAATGGAGAATGTGAAAGAACCTGCCATCGTCCTTGAAGGCCTGTGTTCCTGACCACATTTCTAATGCCTTTTACAATATTTTCCTGTTCAACGAAAAACCCGCTGGGTCGGAGTTGTTCACAAGCTGCAAGCACCGTAATAATATTTTTTTGCTGGTATAACCCGGCTAAGGGTGAAGTGAGATTTTTGATATAGAGTAGCTGTCCATGAAAGATGTTCATGACAAGAAAATTTTTATTTCCGGAAGGTTGATTTAGTATCTGGCTTTGAAAAAGTTCATCAGCAAAAATGATCGGTGAATTATGAAGATGAGCCTGACGGATGAATATTGGTTTCGTTTCAATCTGGGTTTCTCCAACAACAACAGGAACCCCCATTTTGATAATTCCCGCTTTTTCACCTGCGATTGCCTGGAGCGTTTTCCCGAGGAATTGCATATGATCAAAACTGATATTGGTGATTACTGACAGAACGGGTTTAATGATATTTGTCGAATCAAGCCGTCCTCCTAAACCCACTTCAATAACACCGACATCAATTTTTTCCTCCCTGAAATGATCGAACGCAAGAACGACAGTCATTTCAAAAAAAGATGGTTGGATTTGTTCAAAATCCTGCACGTGATCATTAACAAACCGGACAACTTTCTTCTTTGGTATCATCTTTCCGTTAATACGAATCCGCTCCCGGAAATCCCTGAGATGTGGTGAAGTATAAAGTCCAACTTTATAGCCGCTTTCTTGCAGAATCGAAGCAAGCGTGTGAGAGACTGAACCTTTGCCATTGGTTCCGGCAACATGTATGGTTGGAAATGAATTCTGCGGATTGTCCAGCAGATTGCAAAGGGAAATCGTGTTTACAAGATCGGCTTTATAGGCGGCTGTACCGATTCGATGGTACATCGGAAGCTTGGAAAAAAAGTAATCGAGCGTTCTCTGGTAGGTCATCATGAGGAAAATATTGATCCGCCAATGTTATCCTTTGATGCGCCAGTAACAGTTTTCAGACAATTGGGCTCATTTCTCCACCTTAAAACTCCCAGAAAAGCAAAGATCAGCGCTTCTTTATAATTAATGGTTAAAGGATCTGGAAGGATAACCTGGACACCCGCTTTTTCCCGGATATTATCAATTAAATAACCATTAAAGGCTCCCCCGCCTGTAACCAACATTTTCTTTTTTGAATCGTGGGGAATAACCTTTGCAATCTGTGTTGAGATGTGTTCACAGACTGTCTTTAAAATGTCTGGAACCGGTAAATTAAAATTTTCTAGAACCGGCAGAAACTCAGCCAGAACCCATTCTTTTCCTAGCGATTTTGGCGGGGATTTATGATAATATGAAAGCTGGTTCAGAGAATTTAGGAGACCGCTGTGAAGATTGCCGGTTCCGGCCATCTCACCATCATTGTCATATTCATATCCCGCCAACTTTGCATAATGATTTAATGCAATATTCACAGGGCAAACATCAAATGCAATACGCCGGTTTTCAAATTCATAAGAAATATTTCCAAATCCGCCAAGATTCAGGCAATAATCAAAATTGCCAAAGAGCAACCTGTCACCTATGGGAACCAGGGGTGCACCCTGGCCACCCAAGGCTACATCAAGTGAACGAAAATCACTGATTACGGGATACCCTGCACCAGCTGCAATTAGGGCACCTTTTCCAATCTGGTATGTCATTCTGTTGGCTGGTACATGAAAAATCGTATGACCGTGAGAAGCAATAAAATCAGGATGTAAATCATGACGGAGTAAAAAAGCCTGACAGATCATTCCAAGGTAATGTCCGTAATCAATATCCGTCTGTGCAAAAGTTAAAGCGTTGCCGTTTTCTAAGTCAGAAAGCCTGTTTTTCCATTCTTTCGGATATTGAACAGTTTCAGTTTCAGTAATTTTATAACACCACTGATCATTTTTTCGGTCAAAGGAACAGAATGCAAGATCCACTCCGTCAAGAGATGTTCCCGACATGACACCCAGGACTTTATAAGTATTGGTCAGATTATTAGGCTGTTTCAATTTGAAGGTTCGCTTTATTAGAGATGGTTAAAAATTTACGATTGACATGATTTACGATTTACGATTAAATTTTTAGAGTTACGAGTTACGATTGAATTGCTGAATTGACGATTGATGAATAAGAGGAAAAAATAATCGGAAATCGTAAGTCATGAACTTCATTCGTAAATCGTAAATCATGTCAGTCGTAAATTTGGTAAAAAACTTACAAAACAGGAACAAGTGTTTCCAGTTTCATTCCTCTTGATCCCTTGAGGAAAATTGAAGCATCGAGAAAAGGATGATGTTCTATCCACAGACGAGCCAGATCACTGTCAATAAAGCAATGCCACCCGGCTTCAGTATTCAGCCGGGTAAATTCCGGCCCAATAAGGTAAACATTCTGAAAGCCCGATCGTTTCACAAGTTCAAGAATGTAAATGTGTTCTTTTTCACTCTTATTGCCAAGTTCGAGCATATCTCCCAGGATCAGAACCTTATTCCCGGAATTGTTCTTTGCAAAACCGGTAATTGCCAGTTCCATGCTGCTGGGATTTGCGTTATAAGCATCCATGATCAGCTGGTTGTGTTCAGTATGGATGATCTGAGAGCGATTATTGGTAGGCCGATAAGAATCTATTGCGCTTTTAATTTTTTTGGGTTCAACACCAAAATGAAAACCCACACATGCTGCAGACATTATGTTCTCTGCGTTACAGATTCCGTACAATTGTGACAGAACCTGGATTTTATTTTGTTGATTCACGATGTTCATATGAACAAATGGATCAGCGGTAATTTCTGAAGCATGAAGATTGGCAGTATTCAAAGTGCCGTAGGTAATGGAATTGCTTTCTTCTGCATGGTCGGCCAATAATTGGTTGTCAGCATTCAGGAAAATAGTACCATTATGATCCTTAAGGTATCTGTATAATTCTGTCTTGGCATTTATAACACCTTCAAAACTACCGAATCCTTCGAGGTGTGCTTTTCCAATGTTTGTGATGATGCCGTAATCCGGACTTGCCAGTCTGCAAAGAAAATCGATTTCGCCACCATGATTGGCACCAATTTCTATGATCGCAATCTCAGTTTCTTTTGTGATTGAAAGCAATGTAAGTGGAACGCCAATATGGTTATTGAAGTTGGCTACGGTGGCAACGGTATGATATTTTTGAGAAAGAACCGTATGACATAGCTCCTTCGTTGTTGTTTTGCCATTGGTGCCGGTTATCGCAATCACCGGGATAGAAAACTGGTTTCTGTGATATGCAGCAAGTTGTTGAAGCGTTTCTAACACATCATTTACTACAATGAACTTTTCATTTCCAGGTAATGTTTCGTCATCAATGATTGCATATGCTGCACCTGCTTTCACTGCATTCTCTGCAAAAAAATTCCCGTTAAAATGATCTCCTTGTAAGGCAAAAAATAGCGTTCCGGGTTGAATTTTCCGGGTATCAGTAGAGATCCCGGAATTCTGCAGGAAAAGTTGATGTAACTGGGGGATTGTCATAGTTTATAAACAACTTAGTAATGGGTTGAAATTTACGATTGGACGATTTACGAGTTACGAATAAAGTTAATGATTCACGATTTACGATTATTTTTTTGTTTTACTCGTCAATCGTAAATCCAACAATTCAATCTTAACTCGTAAATCGTCCAATCGTAAATACTTACAGGTCTCATTGTATCCTTGCAAAGTAAATAAAAAACCCCGTCTCAATCACGAAACGGGGTCTAAAACTGATTGAAACGTTTATTTTTTTCCTGGAATTGAACCGCCTACTCGTGTCATTGCACAACGAAAACCAATACAGTCAGAGGATTCATTCTGATCCAGGAACCTTCTGGTCCCCGGGCTCAGGTAGAAAGCAGGATCTTTCCAGCTGCCGCCTTTGTAAACTCTTACCTGGTCTGTGATCAGCGAACTCTTTCCATAATCATACATCAGATTAGTGGAACTGGTATCTTTTGGTGGAGATTTCCAGTTGTCAACTTCAATATTGGAAGCATAATCACCATCAAGATAATTGATGTTATCTGCACTCTTGTAATTTTTACGGTTGAAGGATTCTGCTATAGTCACATCACGGTATTTCATTTGACCGAGACTGTCTTTTTCTGCAAGGGTACCATCCGGATTGCGAACTTGCGTTTTGAAAACGTTTCCACGGAATGGATGCAGGTCAGATACTTCAGTTGAAGAAAGAGGCCTGTAAACATCAAGAACCCATTCAGAAACATTTCCAGCCATGTTGTAAAGACCGTAATCATTCGGGAAATATGCCCCTGCAGATGCTGGGACATCAGCCCCATCATTAAGGTTCCCGGCCACACCCATGTAGTCACCTTTTGCCCTGCGGAAATTGTCCATGAAACTTCCATAATATTTTGATTCACTTGTCCGGACAAAATTTCCGTTCCATGGATAATTCTTCTTTTCCACAATTCTCTCATAGAGTGTGTTTCCCATGAGTCCCAAAGCAGCAAATTCCCATTCAGCTTCGGTCGGGAGACGATACTTGGGAAGGAGAATTCCATCTTCCATTTTTGCTTTTCGTTTCCCTGTTCCATTGGGGCTTAAGTCAGGTAAGAGTTTATCAGGTAATCCTTCATATTGTCCGGCAAGGTAAGCTTCAGTGTTAAAGCTGTTTTCGTTTTTTTGTGCTGGATCCATTGCCAGGATACCTCTCTGAATTAATAGCATTTCGTTAACCATATTGGTTCTCCAGGCACAGTAATCGTTTGCCTGAACCCATGATACGCCAACAACAGGATAGGTCCGGTATGCAGGATGACGGAAATAATATTCTACCAAAGGTTCATTGTAAGCAAGTTTGTCACGCCAAACAAGTGTGTCAGGTAAGGCCTTCTTGTAAACACCCGGGTAATCAGTGCTATATACTCTGTTTAGCCAATAGAGGTATTCAATGTAATCCAGGTTCCGGACTTCTGTCTGGTCCATATAAAAACTGGAAACTGTGACCCTCCGCGGTTGATTACTCCAGTCAAACATGATGTCATCCTGAGTTTCCCCCATAGTGAAGTTACCACCTTCGATAAAAACCAATCCTGGACCCGTTGGTTGCTCAGAATAGGGGCGAACTTCAAAACCTCCATTCTTTGGATTGTTGACCTCCCACCCGGTTGAACTTGAATATTCCTTTTTGCACGAGGTGAGCCCTAAAACGGCAATTGCCAGGATGAGTGCCGGAATAACCTTATTGAATTTCATCATCGATAAAATTATTTGAGATAATACAACTAAAATCTGGGGCATTTTATTGCCCTGATATGTCTTCTTTTTTCAATACATGGGAATTGCCATGATGCAGAAATTTCATGTGCTCCGCCAGAAGCACCTTTCAACCTTGATAATGTGAGGTCATAGCTGTATCCTACCCGGAGATTTTTATAATGTACTCCCAATAATGGAATGATTGCATCAGCATTCTCAAAATTGTGACGGAACCATACTCCGCCAATAAAAGGATCAATCGTCAGATACAAACCGATATCCAATTGATGATATTTAAACTGTTGCTGGTAAAGAACATTCGGTGAAATGGAAAATTCCCGGTCATCACCAAATCCGTTTTCCTTTAAATTGATAAGCGTTCCACCATGAACAGTGAATTTCATATTAAGAGGATCAGTACTACCCGAGTAAAAACCAATATTTGGCTGTGAAAGATGTGACACAGCAACCCCGCCATAAAACCTTCCATCATAATCCAGAATCACCCCAGCAGAAAAATCAGGAGCCCCAACAGTGGGATTGTCAGGAGGTTTTTCTTGCGTCTTGGTCGGATCAACATTCCCTGTAGCAGGATCAATCATATCTCCGAAAACAAGTTTGTCAAAAGCAAGATGACGCTGAAAATATCCGACCTGAATGGCAGCACTTGCGGTTAAAAGATTGGAAATGTTGAACTTGTATGCATACACAAGGCTGAAAGTAGTTGTGTTAAGACTTCCCCCCCCCTGGCGATCAGCTGTTATCATTACACCAACACCACCATGAATGGCGTTAACGTATTGGTCGTATGAAGCATTGTAAGTGACAAACGCTCCTCCGATACTCGGCCACTGATCACGAAAATTACCAATAGCCCGCGGACAAACAGTTGAACCTGCAAGAGCCGGATTCAGATACAATGGATTGGCATAGAACTGCGAAAACAATGGATCCTGTGAATAAACTTTAGGCATGATCATAACCATGGTCAAAACAATGAAAACAAACAGTTTATTGATCATCTTGCTTATACAGACCTAAATTATTTAAGGTTACAATATTACAAAATTTTTTTCAAATACTCTAGGGATGTTGATTTATAAATCATAAATTAGTTCTGAAACTGACAATATATAACTTATTAGGACGTTTAAATCTACAGATTTTTTTGGAAGGTTTTGTTGAATTTCCAACTTATCGTCCATAAGTTTGTAATTGAATTAAAAAGGAATGATTAATTTTTAACCGATATCTGAAAAATGACAACAATTCGGAAAGATTTACATCCGAAAATCGGAGTAGTATTTATATTTCTTCTATTGATAATGCTTACTTTTCAGAGTAATGCACAATCCTTACAATACAACCGAACTATTCAATGGAAGCCACTGCAGGAAGTGAAAATTTCGGCTGCTGACTCATTTCGGATCCTCTCTTTTTCAGGAGATTCACGAAAGGAGGAAGAATTCGGGAGATTGCCTGTGTTCTTTGAACGATTTCGATTGTTCTCTGCCCAGGACTCGCTGGTTCACCTCAAAATAGAAAATCCTGTTTTTCAGCAAATTGATCCCAGAGATCTGATACGGGTCAATGATCTTGATAAAGTTTCTTCCGCATTTGAAACCAGAAGTTTTGTTTCCGTACAACGAAAAAAATCGTACTTGAATGTCATTGTTCTTCCAATACGGAAAAACTTACAGACCGGATCTTTCGAAAAGCTTGTCTCGTTTACGCTAACCATGGAATTTTCTCCCTCTTCTTTGAGCCATGACTCGAAGTCGAAAAGTATTTATGCTGCAAATTCTGTTCTCTCGGGCGGGAATTGGATTAAGATGTCATTAGTAAGTACAGGCGTTTATAAGATTCTGGCTGCCGATTTGAAGAAATTAGATCCTGTTTTTTCTACAATAGACCCACACAATATCCGCATTTTTGGCAACGGTGGAGGAATGCTTCCCGAATCGAATGCAGCTCCAAGAGTGGATGATCTGCAAGAGATTTCAATTCAGGTTGTTGGTGAAGAGGATGGTGTCTTTAATGATGGTGATTATATCTTGTTTTATGGGGAAGGACCCGATAAATGGTTCTATAGTAGTACCGATCTGGTTTTCCACCATCAAAAAAATATTTATTCCGATTTTTCATTTTATTTTCTGACTTACAACAATGGTCCGGGAAAACGTATTGGAGCGGAGTCGTCGACTTCCCAAGCCGCGACAAACTTCATAACCACATTCAACGATTATGCATTTTATGAAAAAGACGGAAAGAATCTTATTGAATCAGGGCGGGAATGGTTTGATCCTGAAATATTTGAATTAACTACGTCGAGGGTTTATTCATTTACTTTTCCTGATATTGATGCGGCAACTCCTGTGCAAATCCTGGCAAATGTTGCAGCGCGTTCAACAACCTACAACACATCGTTTTCAGTATTTTTAAATGGCCAAACAGAAAAATTGATAAATATCGGAATACCTGCAACAACGTCCAACTACCTGGAAGTATTTGCAAAAAGCAACAGCGGAACAGGATCTTTTACTCCTTCTTCTCCGGTTATTGATCTGAATCTTGTTTACAATAAAATTCCTGATGCTATCGGATATCTGGATTATCTGGAGCTTAATGTAAAACGCCACCTAAAAATTTCAAGCAATCAATTGGGCTTCCGTTCGATATCAGGAGCAGGGAATGGGAAAATCAGTGAATTTACACTTAATTCACCTGCAAGATCATCCACAATTTGGGACGTAACTCACGCGGGAAATATCAATCGTATCGAAACCTCTTTGAACGGCGATAACTTTGTATTCCGGGTTCCAACTGATACTATCAGGGAGTTCATAGCTTTTGACGGAAACGCCTTTTTTTCTGTCCAGTCGGCCGTGAAAATCGACAACCAGAACCTTCACGGTACAGGATTATGTGATTATGTGATTATTACACATCCTTCTTTTATGGACGCTGCAAATCAACTTGCCGAATTCCATCGCCAGCATGATAATATGAACGTCCTGGTTACAACACCTGAGATTATTTATAACGAATTTTCTTCAGGCGCGCAGGATTTATGCGGGCTGAGGGATTTTCTTAAGATGCTCTATGATAAGGCTGACACTGGAAAAGAACCTAAATATGTGCTTCTTTTTGGAGATGCGTCTTATGATTATAAGGACAGAATTCAGAACAATACGAATTTTATCCCGGCTTATGAATCAGAGGAATCTCTCGGACCTGTCAATACATTTGTAACAGACGATTTTATCGGACTGTTGGATAAAAACGAAGGATTCAATGCCGCGGGTGATCTTGATATTGGTATTGGCCGGCTGCCGGTGCGAACCACTGATGAAGCCCAGTCGGCGGTGGATAAAATTAAACATTATTCCTCCAACGATGAATCAGTAAAGAACAGTTGGCGTAATGACCTTTGTTTTGTGGCTGACGACGAGGATGGTAACATGCATATGAGCCAGGCTGAAATATTGACGAACTTAATCGGTCAGACGCACAATGAATATAATATAGATAAAATCTACCTCGATGCTTACCAGCAGATTTCGACTCCGGGAGGTGGAAGATACCCTGATGTCAATGTTGCAATTAACCAACGCGTTACCAAAGGTGCCTTGATCATTAACTATAATGGACATGGCGGAGAACTTGGATGGAGCCATGAACGGGTTCTTGAAATCCCGGATATTAAATCCTGGCAGAATTTCGACAACATGCCTGTTTTCGTTACCGCAACCTGTGAATTCAGCCGCTTTGATAATCCTTCCCTGGTCTCAGCCGGCGAATGGGTGTTCCTGAATCCGGCTGGAGGTGGTATAGCCTTATTAACCACTACAAGACCAACTTATGCAGATGGCAATATTGAATTGACAAGAAATTTTTATAACCATGCATTTAACAGAACCAATGGAAATTTCCCCAAATTGGGAGACCTCATCGTTATTGCTAAGAATTTGACTGGCGCTGGCGCCAATACAAGGAAGTTTGTGCTCCTTGGTGACCCTGGTTTACAACTGGCTTATCCGTACGAACAGGTGGTCACAACTTCTGTGAATAGCCAGCCTGTTACAACTGTGCCTGATACCCTGAAAGCATTGGCTACGGTTGTCATTTCAGGTGAAATACAGGATATTTCAGGAAATAAGATACCCACTTTCAATGGAACTGTTTTCTCTACTGTCTACGACAAAATCTCAGAAATCATAACACTGGCAAATGACGGTGGTACACCTTTTAATTTCCTTCTGCGGAAAAACATCATTTATAAAGGTAAAGTTGAAGTTACAAACGGTGCCTTTTCTTTTTCATTTATTGTCCCTAAAGATATTGCCCTTCAATATGGAATTGGTAAGATTAGCTATTATGCCAGGAGTCCTGAAACTGATGCCAACGGTTTTGATGAGAATATTATCGTTGGAGGGTATTATAACGGTTCTATCATCGATGAGAATGGCCCTTCTGTGAGGTTGTTTATGAATGATACCACGTTCCTTTCAGGCGGAATTACAGACCAGAATCCAAAAATGCTGGCAATCATCAAAGATGAATCCGGAATTAATACTGCAGGAAGTGGCATCGGGCACGACCTGGTTGCAACATTCGACAATAATACGAGAAACCAGATTATCCTGAACGACTATTATGCCACAAACCTGAATACGTATAAAAGCGGAATCATTTCATATCCATTTTTCGGTCTGAATGATGGTTGGCATACGCTGACAGTCAAAGTTTGGGATGTATACAACAACTCTGCTGATGCGACACTCGATTTTCTTGTTGTTTCTTCGGCCAACCTTGCGCTTCAACACCTCATGAATTATCCGAACCCATTCCAGAACAATACAACTTTTTCATTTGAATTCAACCACCCGAATACAGATATTGATGTTCTGATTATGATCTATTCTTTCTCGGGAAAATTGATAAAAACGATAAATCAAACGGTTAATACAACGGGATATCATGCATCTACTATCGAGTGGGATGGCACTGATGACAATGGTGCTAAGATCAGCACCGGGACTTATCTTTATCAACTCAAAATCAGGCTACAGGATGGTCATGAGGAGAAACAAATCGCTAAAATGGTTGTTATACGATGAGATTGATACGGAATTTGATGATGAATTAATGAGTACCTTTGTCTTCAATTACTGAGCAAATGAAACTGCGCCTTATCTTTCTGTTGATTTTTACCCCCATTCTTCTGTTTAGTGGAAATCCGCATAAGACAAGTTCTGTGCTCGCTTCTGGTAAGTGGTGGAGAATAACAGTGAAAAATACGGGGATTCACAAAATTTCTTATCAGGACCTGACGGATATGAACATGGATCCGGAGCATCTCGATCCATCGAAAATTCGTCTTTTTGGCAATGGAGCAGGGATGTTGCCTGAAGCAAATAATGCTCTTCGGTTTGATGACCTTCGGGAAATCCCGATAAAAATTATTGGTGGCGATGTTGAAAAACTTTACCCCGGAGATTATATTCTTTTTTATGGGGAATCACCTGATTCATGGCCCTTCGATTACAACACAAAGTTATTTTCACATGTAAAAAATCTCTATTCTGATTTTACCTGCTACTATCTCACTATTGGTTCAGTTCCTGGAAAACGAGTTTTACCATCAGCAAGTCTCGATAGTACCCCGAATTCCTACAGCCAGCGTTTTATCGATTATTCCTTACACGAAATTGATTCCTTAAACCTAATCAAATCCGGTAAATTATGGGTTGGTGAAGAGTTTAATAACAAATGTAATTCTTACAATTTTCCTTTTTCTTTCCCTAATATTGATTCCAGTTCAGTTCTTCGCATTGTTACCTTCGTAGTCGCAAAAGCTCCTCTGACAAGTAAATTTCTTCTTTCTGTTAATGGTCAATTATATGATTCTATTCAAGTGGAATTGACTGATCCGCTGTCCTCAAACATCTTTGCTACAAGTAAGAAGAAAACAACAAACATTATCAATCCTCCGTCTTCTGGTCAAATAACTTTGGAATACAATCTCCCAACTTCAAGCTCTCTGGGCTGGCTGAACTACCTTGAGTTGACATGCCAGCGTAACCTCATTTTTTCTGGCTCCCAAATGCCTTTTCGCGATCCCAATTCAATCGGGGAAAATAAAATTACAGAGTTTCTTATTAAAAAAACTCATCCCGGTGTTCAGATCTGGGATCTCACTTCCCGTGAAGATATAAAGCAGATCATTCCGGTTTCGACAGATTCCACAATAAAGTTCAGGGTAGTTACTGATACTTTAAAGGAATTTATCGCTTTTGATACTTCTGAGTATTTTCCGGTTAAGTTATTTGGCCCGGTCACTAATCAAAACCTGCATGCCTTGCAGCCGGCAACATTGGTGATTATCACCCACCCAAAGTTCATCGAGGAAGCTGAGCGACTGGCTGCTTTTCACCGGGAGCATAACCATATCACTGTGCTTGTTACTCAAATTACGGATATCTTCAATGAATTCAGTTGTGGGCAAACCGATATTACCGCAATCCGGGATTTCATGAAAATGCTTTATGACCGGGGATACCCGGGAAATGAACCCAAATACCTGCTATTATTTGGCGATGGTACTTATGATCCGAAAGATCGTTTACCTGAAAATAATAATTACATCCCCACTTTCCAATCTGCAGAATCACTTCGACCTCTCGGAACATATGTAACAGAAGACTATTATGGCATCATGGGTGATTCAGCTGGTGCAGAAGCAAATGGTAAAATTGATATCGGGATTGGCCGGTTTCCTGTTTCAACTGTGGAGGAAGCTAAAACGATTGTAGATAAAATCATCCGGTACTCATCTTCTTCTGATACTGTCTTATCTGAATGGCGCAACACAATCACTTTTATCGCTGATGATGAGAATACTAACCTTCATTTGCATCAGGCAGAGCAATTGGCACAAATAGTAAATGATAAATATCCCGTGTTCAATCTTAATAAAATATATCTGGACGCCTACAAGATGATTCAAACACCAGCCGGGGCAAGACTCCCGGAGGTAAACGATGCAATCGCAAAAGCGCTCAAATCAGGCACTGTGATCCTTAATTATACTGGCCACGGAGGAGAAGATGGCTGGGCTGCCGAAAAAGTGCTGACAATAGCGGATATCAACAATTGGAAGAATGCCGATAAATTGCCGGTTTTTATTACGGCTACTTGTGAATTCAGCAGATTCGACAACCCTGAAAGAGTGACTGGGGGCGAAATGGTACTTCTCAATCCTCATGGCGGAGCAATAGCACTGTATTCTACAACCCGACTTGCAATTGCTACGTCAAATTTTAAACTTGATACCAGCTTCTTTAGTAATCTTATTCCAGGTAATGGGGATCCAAACCCTAAAATGGGAGACCTGATAAGGATTTCAAAAAACAATAATGGGAATAATGGAAATATCCGGAATTTTGTCCTTTTGGGCGATCCTGCTCAAAGCATTGCGTTTCCCAACCATCGTGTGAATACGACATTTATCAATCAACGAGAAGTGGATTCCCGGCCGGATACGGCTTTAGGACTGTCTATGGTTACAGTGAAAGGCCAGGTTGAAGATGAAGCGGGGATAAAGATCAGTAATTTCAATGGAACTGTCTTCCCGAAAGTATTTGATAAACCAGTCATTAATAGAACACTGGGAAATACTTCCGGAAGCTTTCCGGAAAATTTTTCCCTTCAAAACAGCATCCTCTTTCAAGGCCGTTCATCTGTAAAAAATGGAGAATTTGAATTCGATTTTGTCATTCCCAAAGGGATCTCACTTCAATTTGGAAATGGTAAGATAAGCTATTATGCCCGGAACGGAGAAACTGATGCCGGCGGTTTTTACAATAATCTCATAATTGGTGGTAAAGACCCAACAATCAACCCGCAAAATGAAGGTCCTGAAATTGGCTTGTTTTTTGACAGTACCGACTTTATTTCAGGTCAACGAACCGGTAAGAATACTACTCTTCTTGCATTCCTTAAGGATCCCGATGGAATTAATGCATACTACCTTGGAATTGGTCACGAAATTGTGGCAACCCTCGATCATAATAATAGTCATCCGATCATTCTGAATGATTTATATCAACCCGCCTTTGATAAATTCGGTAGCGGGACCATTCGATACCCATTCAGCGACTTATCCAATGGCTACCATACACTTCGCCTCAAAGCATGGGATCTTTTTGACAATTCCGCGACAAAAGAAATTGAATTTTTGATTTTTGATCAGCCAGTCTTGTCTGTTAACAACTTAACGAATTTTCCTAATCCTTTACAGGATCACACAATATTTACATTTAAACCGATGCAACACTATGGAAACCTGGATGTTCAGATCCAGATTTTTACATACACAGGTCAATTAATGAAGACACTTGAAGAAAAAGTCTCCGAAAATTCTTCGTCAGTGATCACAATTCCCTGGAATGGCACGGGTGAAAATAACCAGCAATTGACAGACGGCCTTTACATTTACCGGCTTATTGCGAAGGGATCAAACGGTACATTTACTTCAGCTTCTCAAAAACTGGTTATCAGCCATTGATTCTGAATCAAACCGGTATCATCGGTCTGATTTTTTAAAATAAAAGCAATATTTGAGAATATTCTCCGTTTCATAGCAGGAATATTTTTTACACTTAAACTAAATTTTGAATGCAACAGATGAAGATCCAATTTCTCCTGATGATGGCTTGTGTTCTTTTTACACAAAGAATCTCTGCACAGACCACCACAGAACAGCCGAATCCAATTACTACAGCAGTGCCTTTCTTGATGATAGCTCCGGATGCCCGTTCTGGTGGTATGGGCGACTTCGGAGTTTCCTCCACCCCAGATGCTTACTCGATGTTCTGGAATCCTGCAAAATATGCCTTTATTGAGAAGAATTTTGGCGCAGCAATTGGTTATGTTCCTTGGCTGCGTGGTCTGGTAAATGATATCGGTTTGGCATCAGTGAGCGGATTTAAAAAATTTGGAGATAAACAAGCTATTGCTGCCTCTCTACGGTTCTTCTCTATGGGGTCGGTTGATTTCACTGATGACCAGGGTGGATTTATAATGGCTGTTAAACCTAATGAATGGGCTGTTGATCTTACTTATTCTCGGAAATTTTCCCGTAGCTTTTCAGGCGCAGTAGCTGGTCGATTTATCTATTCCAACTTAGTTCCTGTAGATGTCTCCAAAGCGGCAAACATACGTCCGGGAACTTCAATAGCTGCAGACATTGCTCTCTATTACCATAAGGAACTTGAAATTAAAGGTTTAACTGGTTCCTGGCTTGATGTTGGCTTGAATATCTCAAATATTGGGCAAAAAATGTCATACAGTAGCACAGCCAACACAGCTGACTTCATCCCGACAAACCTTCGCATAGGTCCTAGTTTTACAATGGATATTGATGAATACAACCGGGTTTCGCTGGGGGTAGACTTCAACAAATTGCTGGTGCCTACACCACCGATTTACGGTTACGATTCAATTAAGAAAGAGAAGACAATTCTGAAAGGGAAAAACCCAGATGTTTCGGTGGTTCAGGGAATGATTCAGTCATTCTATGATGCACCATATGGATTTACAGAAGAACTCCAGGAATGGAATGTTACAGCTGCTGCTGAATATTGGTACAACAAACTGTTCGCTATAAGAGTGGGATATTTTTGGGAATCAAAATATAAAGGGGATCGTAAATTCTTTACTCTGGGAGCTGGATTACGTTACAATGTTTTTGGCCTCGACTTCTCCTATCTCATTCCAGTCAAAAATAACAACCCACTGATGAATACAATGCAGTTTACCCTTCTGTTTAATTTCGACCAACCAAAAGCAAAAGATAAACAGCAATCGAAAGAATAACAGCTTTCTCTTCTATCTACTTTACTTCATGAATCTTCGGATCGGCTTCGGTTTTGATACACATAAACTGGTTGAAGATCATCCTTTCCGGCTTGGAGGTGTGCAGATTTTTCATTCAAAAGGAGCAATAGGACATTCAGATGCAGATGTACTGATACATGCGATATGCGATGCACTGCTTGGCGCTGCTGGCCTGCGTGATATTGGTTTTCATTTTCCTGATACAAGTGCGGAGTTTCAAGGCATTGATAGCAAGATTCTGCTGAAATTAACAATGGAAAAACTCAGGGACAAACAATTCTCAATCGGAAATATTGATTCCACGATCGTTCTTCAGAATCCAAGGATCAGTGATTACATCCCAGAGATGATCCGGGTGCTTGTCCAGATCCTCGAAATCAGCGAAGACCAGCTCTCGATCAAAGCAAAAACCAGCGAGAAGTTGGGTTTTATCGGGCGGGAAGAAGGCGTCTCTGCTCACGCAGTTGTCCTTCTTTCAAAATATTAAACTTTGAGTCCACTCTGAAAAGTATTTATCCATGAAAGGTGTTGGGCTAAAGCCCTATATTTTAGCGATTTACCAAACCCCGACCTTAAGGCCGGGGTTATTGATAACCAATACGTTACTGGACTTTAGTCCAAAATATATTACTTTTCGGAGCAGGCTCAACTTTCGGCTTTCGGCTTTCGCCTTTTGACTTTCGACTTTAGACTTTCGACTTTAGAAAATCCTTCCTTGTATAATTTAAAAAAACATTGTACTTTTGCACTCCATTTAAAAAAACAATCTTAATCATTTAAAATCAAACAGATGTTAAAACAGTATGAAACCGTTTTCATTATGACTCCCGTTTTGTCTGATGAACAGATGAAGGAAACGGTAG
>CAIWTA010000027.1 GCA_903915465.1 uncultured Bacteroidales bacterium
CTAACCTGGTTAATTCACAAAATGTTAGTATTTGTCCTTTTCTCTGTGATTCTCAGTGTCTTCTCAGTGAACCTCAGTGTAATTCTCTTTCACAGAGAACCACAGAGGAAAATGCACAGAGAGCCAAAGAGAGAATTTTCATGAATAAATCAGGCTAAGGGTTGTTTCTAAAATAAAAAAAAGGAAATTATCCTTCTTAACCAGTAAAACTAATATTTTTTGCAAATATAAAAAAATATTGTTCAATTTTGGTCAATGAAACAACGGCAAGCCTATACATATGCAATTCTTTCCGTTCTTTGTTGGTCAACTGTTGGTTCCGCCTTCAAAATTACGTTGCGTTATTTTGATTTCCTGAACTTGTTGTTGTTTTCTTCATTCGTTGCAACCTGCGTGCTTCTCACCACAATCTTCATCCAGAAAAAGGGAAATCTCCTCAAATCAATAACTCAAAAGGATCTCCTGCATTCTGCTTTTTTAGGCTTTCTTAACCCGTTTCTATATTATTTCGTTTTATTTAAAGCTTATGATCTCCTTCCGGCTCAGGAAGCAGCTACGCTGAATTACAGTTGGCCACTGGCACTGGTTTTGCTTTCCGTTCCGATGTTAAAACAAAAGATAGGGATTTTAAACATCCTTGCAATATTTGTGAGTTTCATCGGGATCATCATAATTTCTACGCACGGAGATATTCTGGGTTTCAGGTTTTCCAGTACACTGGGTGTCTTTCTTGCAATCGGCAGTGCAGTAATCTGGGCACTTTTCTGGATCTTTAATATGAAGGATAACCTGGAACCGGTGACAAAACTATTCTGGAATTTCTTTTTTGGGTTTATTTACATATTGATCACCGTTCTGATAAAGGATGATTTCCGGATAACGCCTTGGCAAGGTCTTACAGGTTCTGTTTACGTTGGATTTCTGGAGATGGGAATAACTTTTGTGTTGTGGCTGAAGGCGCTCACATTTTCCTCAACTACAGCAAAAGTGACCAACCTGATTTATCTCGCTCCTTTTATCTCGTTGATCTTCATTCATTTTTTTGTAGGTGAGACCATTTTTTTCTCAACCTTTATCGGGTTGGCATTTATTGTCGGAGGTATCCTCCTGCAACGGTCGTTGAAAACGTAGAATATTATCCTATGTTTGATTTTTCTATCTTCGCAAAATGAGTCTGAAAACCATAGCCTTCCATCATTTTGGCTGTAAAGTTAACTTTGCTGAAGTTTCTACGCTTTCCCGGCAGTTTCACGATAAAGGGTATGTACTCGTTGATTTCCGGGAAGAAGCAGATGTTTATGTTATCAGCACTTGTGTGGTGACGGCAGTTGCTGAAAAGAAATGCAGAGCGGCAATCCGACAGGCTCACCGACTGAACCCTTCTGCGAGAATAGCCGTGATTGGCTGTTTCCCGGAACTCAAGCATGAAGAAATCGCAAAAATTGAAGGGGTAAATGTAATTCTTGGACACAGTGCGAAATTCGGTCTGCTGGAGGAAATCGAGAATCTGGATAAAAAACCATCCCATGGCCACGAAATCCATCTTAATGAGGATCTGTTTATTCCTTCTTTTTCTTATGGCGACCGTACACGGTCATTTCTGAAGATACAGGACGGATGTGATTATTACTGCTCCTATTGCACGATTCCTTTGGCAAGAGGACATAGTCGCAGCGATACCATCGAAAATGTACTAAGAAATACAAATGAAATTCTACAGACCGGCATCAAGGAGATCATCCTGACAGGTGTCAACATTGGTGATTTTGGACGACATCAGAATGAAACTCTGCTGGAACTCTTACATTCACTTGAAAAGATTGAGGAATTACCAAGGATACGAATTTCATCTATTGAACCCGATCTACTTACCAATGAAATCATCGATTTGATTGCCGGTTCAAAGAAATTCATGCCCCATTTCCACATTCCGCTTCAGTCGGGAACTGATAAGGTCTTAAAAGAAATGAAACGAAAATATAATGTTGCCTTATTTGCTTCCAGAATTCACAAGATCAGGTCGGTACTTCCTAATGCTTGTGTTGCCTCAGATATTATCGCAGGTTTCCCCGGAGAAAGCGACCAGGATTTTATGGATACACTTGCATTTCTAAATGATGTGGATCTTTCTTATCTGCATGTGTTCAGCTATTCCAAACGAGACAATACGCTGGCTTCCATGATAACAAACGTAGTTCAGGATAAAGTAAAAAAAGAAAGAAGTGATATTCTGCATCGTTTATCCGAAAAAAAGAAAAAAGATTTCTATTTGAAAAACAATGGTATTGAAGCAAATGTTTTATTTGAATCGGATAATTCCAATGGATGGATACATGGGTTTACTGAAAATTATATTAAAGTGAAAACGAAATTCAATCCTGACTTGGTGAACCAGATCGTTCCCGTCAAGTTGGACTTTCTGGAAGATGATCTGACGTTTACTATTAATTTTAATTCGAGCACTTAAAGATGTTTCCACGTATAAGTGACCTGATCAATTATCTTTTCGGAACTCATCTGAACATACCTGTTCAGAGTTACGGGTTTATGCTGGCTCTTTCATTTTTAGCCGCGGGTTGGATTCTTTTCCTCGAATTGAAAAGGAAAGAAAATAGCGGACAGATCCCATTCCAGAAGAAGAATATTTTAAATGGTACTCCTGCGAGTGTTACGGAATTGATCACGACTGGCTTTTTCGGATTTCTTTTAGGTTGGAAAGGCCTGGGTATTGTTCTCGATTATGCTGAATTCAGTGAAATCCCACAGGATTATCTTTTATCAGGGAAAGGGTACTTGTTTGCCGGAATTCTGGTTGGAGGCGCTTTTTCTTATCTCACTTACATAAGCAAAAAGAAAAAAGAGATAAAACCACCCGTTTGGGAAGAGCAGATCATTCATTCCTATCAGCTTACAGGCAACATTGTAATAATAGCCGTGATCTTCGGAATCCTGGGTTCCAAACTTTTTGATACCATCGAGCACATGGATGACCTTTTCAGGGATCCTGCAGGAACAATTTTTTCTTTCAGCGGACTTTCCTTCTTTGGAGGACTTATCGTTGCTGCTGTTGCCATTATTTTTTATGCCCATAAAAACAAAATCCGTTTCCCCCATATCATCGATGCGGCTGCTCCCGCAATTATACTGGCTTATGCCATCGGAAGGACAGGCTGCCAGCTTGCGGGTGATGGTTGCTGGGGTGTCGTCAACCGGAGTCCAAAGCCACATTGGCTTTCATTTCTTCCGGATTGGACGTGGAGTTTTACTTACCCGCATAATGTTGTAAACGAAGGGATGCTGATCCCACACTGCACTGGTGATCATTGTTTTGCATTATTAAACCCGGTTTTTCCGGCTCCGTTTTATGAGACAATACTTGGTCTTATCATTTTTTTCATTTTATGGGGATTCAGGAAGAAACTAATTATTCCAGGATATTTATTCTGCCTGTACCTGATCCTGAACGGAACAGAACGATTCTTTATCGAAAAGATCAGGATAAACAAAGTTTATCAGGTACTGGGATTTCACATGACCCAGGCCGAAATAATTGCCATTGGCCTGGTGATCCTCGGAGCTTTGGGGTTCTGGTATTTTCGCTGGTTGCAAAAATCGACAATTGCTGGTTCTTCAGATAGCAAAGAACATTAACATGGTATTAGAATATTAAGCTTATGAATTTCGAAAAAATAACAAAACAGGTTGCTGAACTCTGCATCAGAACCGGAGAATTTATTCAGGAGGAAGTTCATAAGGTCCGGACTTCCGACATTGAGACGAAGAGCATCAACAATTTTGTGACTTACGTTGACAAAACTTCCGAGATGAGGTTAATGGAGGAACTCTCGCGGATTCTTCCCGGAACAGGTTTCATTGCAGAGGAAAGTCCATCGCTCGAGACAAAGGAGTTGAACTGGGTCATTGATCCGCTGGATGGGACAACCAACTTTATCCATGGTGTGCCCATTTACTCCATCAGCATTGCTTTGATGGACAAGTCAGAAGTTTTGCTCGGCGTTGTTCTTGAGATCAACCTGAAGGAATGTTTTTACTCATGGAAAGGATCTCCATCCTATCTGAATGGGAAATCTATTTCCGTTTCCAGCGCGGCTTCTGTTAAAGACAGCCTTTTTGCAACCGGATTTCCATACCATGATTATGATCACCTTGATGGCTATCTGGATTTTTTTCGTTTTCTTATGCAACACAGCCGTGGAATCCGTCGTCTCGGCTCCGCTGCGGCAGATCTTGCCTATGTAGCTTGTGGAAGATTTGATGGATTTTATGAATATGGATTAAGTTCATGGGATGTGGCGGCAGGAATTTTGCTTGTGAAAAATGCCGGTGGTATTGTGACTGATTTCTCCGGATGCTCAAATTTCATCTTCGGGAAAGAACTTGTTGCTACAAATCCCTCCATTCATCCTGAATTTATGGATGTTTTCAAAAATACATTTTTCAGAAATGACAAGGATGCCTGACAGGGAATTAAGCTTCTTGTTTTTTCCGTTGTAAACGTCAATGCTCAGCTTACCAGAGGAACCATCAAAAATTGTAAATGTATTCCTTCGCTGAAACCTGCGTGTATTTGGCTGTTTTGTGCAATCAATTGAGAACGTTGGTTCAGACGATGTCTTTGGAGTGTTTTCGTGAATAAGAGTTACGGATTTTATTTTGACACCAAAAATTGAGAGATTTCAGTTGATGATAAAATCCTTCTGCAACTTTGTCAGTAAATAATCGCCACCGAAACGGAGTTCCCAGGTACAAATTTGGCACTACTCTAAAAAATGGGATCAGCTTAAAATCTGTAAGGGTAAGTTGCTGAGAAATTATTCACTGAATTATTTGGTTAATCATTTGTAATGATGTAATTTTACAGTTAAATTCAGGCTTATTTCACAGCCAGAATTTGTTTAGAAATTGAAAGAAATCTACTCCGCTTTGTTAGGGTGAACCGATACATTTTCAGGTCAGATTTAATACTGAATTTTTTATGCAATTGCTTTCCCAATTTGTAAACATGATCTTTAAAAAGAGACAAACAGAAAAGTTCCTGACTGCTGAAGAGAAAGAGGTGATGGTTAGAATCAATAAAGTTCACCGGAAATTGTTTCCATGGGTTTTATTGAATATTATTCCCGGAGTACTTATCGGCTATTTTACATGGTTTTACTATTTCATGGTGATAATGAACAAGCGTATTGTATGGGAAGGAGAAGGATTTGAACATGTTCTGGGTTTTCTTTTGCTATACATAGCCCCCATCTTCTCAATCCTTGGATTGATAAGCATTTCCGTAACAATAATTGCCAAATTCACTTACAGACCGATAATTGTCAGCCGCTATTATGAAGAACGAAAAGTAAATGATAAACTCTGGAACTCCAGTGTGATAGTGAGTATTTGTACAACAGTAGCGACCATCCTTATCAAGTACTTGCTTTGAAAAATAAGGTACTGGATCAAGAGACCGTTTAAATTTCATTTATTTCGTTTATTATGATATTCACCCCTTTCAGGGATGAATTTGTAGTTATTACATTTCCCGTGGGTTACCCCCACGGTTATTTAAATGAAGCCCTTTCAGGGTTTTCATTTTTGAAAAGTCCGAAGGACTTTAATTTTAATAACCTCCGGTGTAACCGGAGGTAGAACAACGGAAACAAATAAGAACCCGGAAGGGGGGCAACTGAATATTACAAGAAATTTAAACAACAATTAACCACCATGAACACAAAGAAAGCACCTTGTTCACCAAGAAAAAATTACAGTGATCTTTGTGAAAATCTTTGTGTTCTCTGTGGTTGATACCTTTAGCCGGTATACACTTTCGTCAAAGGAAAATTATTTATCAGAATTTGCGAAAAGTCCTATTGAACCTTCATCGGGAAATGATGAAACTCTTGGTTTCACAATAATTGACACTCAGAGAAGTGTCTTTATAATAATTCCTTCCTTCCAGTAACAGTTTGTAGCTTTGATTTCCTTTAACGGTCACGCTCTTGATATAATTTTGATTGAGTGTGAAGGTGTTATGCGCTTCCACGACCTGAATAAGCACTGATGAATCAGTTTTATTATTGAAAGTAATTATTCCATTCCCATTGCAAGGCTGGGTTGATACTTTTTCCTTGCAACTGTAAATCAGAATGGGTAAAAAAAGACAGAAAATGACAGGGACAAATGTTCTCATGTAGGAATAGCTTATTCTTTTTATCGAAATGTTATCAATCTGACTGAAAAGTATTACAGCGGCAAAAGTAAGTCATCTTAATTTCACTTCAAATATCTATAATTTTATTTACATATTGAATTGGAGTATCCAAATAATTTTAGTGAGCATGAAGAGGGTAGAAAAGACATCTATTTTATTTCTTTGAGCAGCAATTTAGCTTTTTGTCGATAATATTCAGATGAATTAATACAGTTTGTTAACTGTTTCTCAGCACCTTCACGATCATTATTTTTTAGCAATGCCAGTGAAAGATACCAGCATGAAGACTCTGCAAAGGGTGTCTCTCTTTCCGAAAGGGATTTTAGAATTTCAATTGCAACCTTCGGATTTGCTTTAGTTGCCAGTATTGTATTGGCAAAGTAAAAAGAAACCGTATCATTGCCGGCATTTTGCTGATATAGATGGTCGAAAACAATGAAGGCGCTGTCGAATTTCTGTTCCCGATAAAAAGCAAGTCCGGTGGCTAACCATTGATGGCCCGAATCCATTTGCCAGGTTGAGCTC
>CAIWTA010000028.1 GCA_903915465.1 uncultured Bacteroidales bacterium
AAATTGTGCGATCAGGGTTAGAAAAAACTTTGCCGGTTTTTGTCCCTGAAATGTCCCCAGAATATTCTCTTGCACACTATGACACCGAACAAGAGGTAAATCCACAACATTTTGTTTTTATCGAGCCTGGAACTACAAAAGATAGTCACAATAGTTAAAAACTTTGCCACTTTCTGTCCCTCGTTAATCCCCTGAATAACCCAGGTAAGAATAGTGCCTCACCCGGAAAAAAGTTTACCACAAACTGTCCCTGGTTAAATTTCTCAGGATTACCTATACCAATATTAATCAACGAAAGTAGTTATCTGACAAAAATTTCTTTAAAATTCATCCTGCTTATTTTCAGTTAATTCCAATAAAACGTATTGTCCTTTACTATTGTCTTTGGTCGATATAGTTTTGCCAAAAACTTAAACAAATCTAAACCAATGGAAAATCCAATCATGTTCATTCAAGACAAAAAGGAGTTTTTTAATCTCTTAAACGAATGGGAAGAATCCAAACATTCTGTTCAGAAAAAAGAAGGAAAAGAATCCGATGAAATTTATTTCTCCCAAAGGGAGGCTGCCAAATTTCTGCGGGTATCGTTACCGACAATTATTGCCTGGAAGAAAGCCAGGAAAATCCCATTCTATCAGCATGGCAGGAAAATTCTGTTCAAGAAATCTGAAGTCCTGGAGGCCATGAAGAGTTCCGTTTTATAGTTCCGCTTCAATTCAAAGCGTACCACCAACGAAGAAGTCTTCAGAGGATTTAGCTTAAGTCCTCAGTATGATACAGCGAATTACTTATTACCTCAGCAAGCAGATGGAGAAAGGTATTTACATGATTGGTCCTTCCAAACAAACCTTATACACGATAAAAGCCCGCAGGAACGGGCTTTTATCTTAATCTGTGAAATGATTTATTAAAATCTTAACTCTCAAGTACAAAGATATGAATAATGAACAAATATTACTGAGAAAGAATCATAATCCTTTTCCGGAAATAGGTTCTAAACAAACTTCCGTTTCCGTTTATGAAAAGGAGCAGCCCGATGATATGTCATCCATCCTTATGCGGGAAGGAGAAAAATACATTCGGGTGACAACAGATTATTACCGTCTGAGTCATATTCTGAATGCCCGCAAACAAATCACTCCTGTTCAGCAGATTTGGAGAAAAGGTGCAATTATGGGGGACTTTGGTAAGGAGATATTCAGGTATATCAAGAAATATGTCGCGTTTGTCAATATCCCCGACAATTCCGAAACGTATCAGAAGGAACACAATTATAACGGAGATGCCTATTTTAATTTGTATGAGCAGATGAAATTTGTTCCGGCGCCGGGTGATGTGACCATTACCATGAAATTCCTGTCACGCATCTTCCAGGATAAAATTGAACTCGTCATGGATTACCTGAAGATCCTTTACGAAAACCCGACGCAGAACCTGCCGGTCATCTGCCTTGTCTCGAAAATACAGGAGACTGGCAAATCCACTTACATGCTGTGGCTTTGTTCCATTTTCGGGCGAAATGCCATCATCCTGGGCAACGAGGAATTCAGCACCAACTTCAATTCTCTATATGCCAGCAAGCTGATCGTTTG
>CAIWTA010000029.1 GCA_903915465.1 uncultured Bacteroidales bacterium
ACTGTAACGGTTGAGTTGGTATCCACCGGTCTGGCATTATTCTTTAGTTTCCGGGTAAAGAAATCGTTGAAAGAGTTGAACTCCTGTTTTTGGGCGGTACTCATGTCGATATCAAATTCTTCAACAAAGGATTGTATTTTTTTGGTCGATGAAGGACGATCCATTCTATTGCCATAAACAGACGAAACCACCTTTCTTTTGGCCAGCGCCCACAATGTTGCTTCGCCAACAGGATTATTATACAGCCACACCAACCACTTTTCGCCAGCCACTTTTTCCGTTTTTAACAAGCCGCTTTGCCTGTCGTAATATTGGATGGGAGCTTGTGGCGGCAAAGGATATAAAGCCAGTATGGCAATGACAGCAAGCAATAACAAAATGAGGCCCCACCTCCTATTAGTTTTTGAAATGTTCATCTGTTATTATTTATTTTTTATGAGTCAGATGGAATACGCCAGATTGAATCTAATATCATCATAGGTTGGTGATTTATTCCAAACATGACTATTTCATGTTTGCTTTGTTTGCCTTGAATAGCAAATATAGTGCAAAGTCCAATAAATCATAGCACTGATCAGATGGGGTTATCCTGTGACACGATGGAGGAAGTTTATTAAACACCAGTAATTATCCGTTGGCCAAGACTGGTCTTGTTAAATCGCCCGAGGGGTGGTCATATTAGGCGTCTTTCAAAAATTGATGACTTAACCCTTGATCGTATTGAACACGCCGCTCAATGGATTTAGCTCTACGAAGAGGCTTTCAGAAAAAGATACGGGATGAAAAAAGAAATGAATTTAATATCTATGCAATAAAAACTAACTTTGCTTCTGGCATTCTCAAGGCATGGTAAATGTTAAAAGCTATTATCTATGAAAACAAAAAAACTACTAAAAAAAATCAATTCGTTGGCCCTGCTTCTGGTACTGATCGTGATCGTGGTTGTTTCCTGCAGGAAAAAAGACATTGATTACGTGAGAATACCGCCGGAACCTACCCCTCCTGCCACACCAATTGTATTCACTAATAAGCCAATCCGCATGTTGTCGGAATATGAAATCGCAAATCAGGCTGACTTTCCAGGGCACATCATTCACCTGCTTGGGAAAGGACTTATCGGAGGCGAAGAACCGGAAAATGAAAATCCATTTAAAGATATCGGAGAAACCTTGTTGGAAGTCTATGATTACAATAATACTGAACATGAGTTTGCGGAAATTAACCAGGGATTGACGGACCTGACAAGCCAGATCGCCACTTTAACCAACACCATAAATAGTATGGGCGAGCATCTGAATATTCAGATTGACAACCTCACGGCATTTATTTCTTCCGGGGATCTCAACACTCAGATTGGTTATGTGAAAACTGCCATGGGCGCTGGAACAGAAGACCAATTCATGTTTTATCCGAATACTGGGGCAGCATGGGAGGCTGATTCTCTGAATCCCGCCCGGATTGTACAAATGGACACAGCCAGGAACTATGTGCATAAATATGCAAATGCCGTCTATCATAACCCGGGACCAAATTCAATGGTAAATATCATTCAGCAGATGAATGAAGATTTGTGCCCGAGCCTGGGAATCGGCACGAATGCCTTACAGGCTTATGCCAAGACCGTGGTTTCCTTATGCGCTGGGAAAATAACCGACTCGACGGATGCCATGAATGCATATTTATTGCTTGAAAGCTACTTTCTCACCGTTGTAAATTACCAGTTGCAGGCTGCCACTGTCATGTCAAACGCCTGCAATCTATTGGATCCAACCGGAATTCTCGGCTACGATACCCTTTTCTTGAATCAAAATGTTGTCCCTCAACTCAAAATGGAAGTCGGCGTGTTTATCTCAGCGGTTGATTATTTGGTTGCCAATATGGGAGAATACAGGAACCAGGCACGGTTCGTTTACGATATGCAGTATGCAAATGCAGGTCTTGCCCCGGACAATCTTTTCATTCATGTCCTGGCACGGTCGCAGTTTATTGCCAACCTTTTGTATGATGCGATGGGCCTCCCGTACCCGGTGATGTGCGGTCATATCCTTACACCATCGAAATATCCGGGTAATCCTCAGCAATCGCTGTATGTAGCGATAGGGACAAGATCAACATCCGCAGCCCCTAACCAGATATTAAGCCAGTTGCCCTATACCTACTGGGACAATACAATATGCCATCCTGACCAAACCTGGAATTCCTACCGTTATGGCACACTTGGGGTCCCTGACTTGGGCTGGCCTACCGGCAAGCAGCCCATCGTTATCAGTAATAGCAGTGGTCAGACGCCATGGGTGCATTATACGCCCATAACTGGCAGCATCACACCACTTTACTATAACCCAAGGAATCCAAACCAGACATCCGCAACTCAATCCGCTGAATGCACCGTTGAATTTGCCTATTTTTCTGCCAACTGGCAATGGGGTTACCTCCTTCTCTCAAATTCTTCGCTGCAATCGGGATGGAAAAAGACAACCGATGGCGGCGCTTTTGATTTCGAATCCTTCAACTCTTCTTTAGTTGGAAGTACAATGGGGGTCCCTTTTGCTGCAACCGGCAAGGGCCATAATCTTAACTACCAGACGAGCGGTATTTCATTTACAAACCCAAACACAACAGCCGGAAACATGAAGGCAAATGGGACCACTGGTTATACGAGCGATTATTATGTTGTTGTAGATGGCAACTGGATCGGAGTTACGACCGGTAGTGAATTGCCTCCGGTGAGTGGAACCATTCAGGGGTGGGCTTCCTTTAACGTTTTATATGATATGCAGGGCAGTGGTGGAGTTGATCTTACGATAACCATCGGCACAACCCGCCCGTTAGAACATCATTACAACTGGACCGGGGATGATTATTACACGGTTGGCAGTGATGTGGTAAAAACCAATTTTCATGACCTGCCAGGCTTATTGAACCAAGGATTTGGAACTTCCAAGAACCTGAATTCAAATACCAGTTACCAGCCGGGCGTTCAGTACTACTACCAAACTGCCAATCTCTCAAGTGCCGTTCCTGCCAGCATTTCCTTTAACCAGAGCTATCAGTTTGTTTACGGCGGATATTACAACCTGCCATAAGAAAAAAGCACATCCTTCAAAACCTCGAAGGAAATCAGGTAAGGTTTATTGATTGTGTATATAATGACCTAATAATGAAAGCGTTCACCGCTAAAGAAGGAAGTCATCGTGTTGCAACTTTGAACAGTAAGGGGAGCAGGTTCAAGTCCGAAGTCTGAAGTGCGAAATCCAAAATAATTACACTTTGCACTTCGGACTTTACGTTTCAAACTTTACACGTCCTCATTTAATAAAGATTTCGCAAAGGTTTCTCGCAGATTTTCGCAGATTTAACACAGATTTCCGCAGAGAAGCCAATCGGCTTTAGGAACTCAACCATTGTTATAGTGCCATTCTATGGGCCATCCAAACAATCCACCCTTTATATTTCGAGTTTTACGTTTCCAGTAATACCCCGCTAAGCGTAGTATTTGTTTAATTGCTAAATGGATAAATTGTTAAAAAGTCCGAATAGCGCGAACATAGAAGTCGGAGTTGGACTTAAGGGAGTAGCCCTGGTGGCCATCGTAGAAGTACTGGTTCCACGCGTTGTTGGCCTCGGATTCGGAGGAACTCCAATAGTAGTAGTCAGCAAAACCGCCAACCACCGTTTTCTGCAGATACAACTGGTTCAACTCATCTTTTGAAGGCAAAAACCAGTCGCTGTAGCCGTTCAGAACAAGGTCATCACAAATTTTAGCCGCTATGCCTGCCGTATAGCAAAAGTTAAGTATTCTTGTTGTATTGGCCTGTCCCGTGCCAATGCCAGTGGAGGTGTTGCCAATTGTAGTTCCATAACAGCCCCACTCCGTTCCGGAACTTTGGTCGCTGGTGGCAGCAATCAGCCCGTGCTGCCCTGTACCATCAATATAGAAAATGATTCCTCCTCCGTAACTTTCGCCGATGTAAAATTGCCCCGGTATACCTGCCCATAAGGTACCATTATAAAAAACCAATATTTTTAAAGTCGTATTGTAAACCATCAACCCCTCTGGAGGAGTTTCAATGGCTAATATCTGAGCGGTAGTCATTCGCGGAGGCAAAAACCCTTTAGTTGTTGAACTTACATCAAGCATGGCTTTGCTGTTTGGGCTTGAACCATCGTTGTTGATTCCCACGCTTTGGGCAAACATACTGCCGATGAAAAACATCATCATTACCGTTGCAAAAATAGCTTTCATTATTTTTGTTTTTGTTTTCATTTTCTATAATTTAGAACGATATATTTTAAACTTAAACTCTTCACTGTAAAATCCGGTGATATTAAGCACCTTAATCCGGTTGAAAGCGAACGGTTCATAGATTTTCTGGAACTCCAGTGATTCTTTGAACCGTTTGGCGAAAGCGTCTGCCTGTTTCTTGGTTATTGTTGATTGTTTTGTCATATTACTGTTGCCCGTCTCACAAATATACTCCAAATCAACCCTCTGGCAGCATTTTCATTCGGGAACCATGTATCGGGTTTCACCAGGTCGTGCGGGTCGGTTGATTGTAGTTCCACCAATATTGGTAACAGCTCTGGTTTAATGACAGACCCGATTTCCTCAAGATAGACATCGTAATTGGATATGAATTCAATTGCATCCATAGGATTAATCATACTACTAAACTAACCCACTCTGGATTGAAAATTCAGAGATTTGATTAAAAGGTAAAAAATGAAATTTTTAACATTATTCCATTATCCAATTTCCGACCTGAGTATTTGGCTTATCCTTATGATGTTCCAAGTATTCTTGTACTATTTTATCTGTTATGTTACCTGTACTCCATGCACCGAATCCAATTGCCCAGAAATGCCTCCCCCAATAATTTTTCCCCAATTCTGGAAATTCTTTCTTTAGCATTATGGATGTTCTCCTTTTAATCGCTTCACTAAGTTACTTATGCTTATTGATGGTGGATATTCGATATGCACATGCACATGGTCCTTACTCACAACTCCTTTTAGAATCTTCACATTCTCACTATTACAGATTTGTACCAGTAAATCACGACATCGCACCTGAACGTCTCCTCTTAACAAATGATACAGATATTTGGTCTCCCAAACAATGTGAACACTCAGCCAACTTACAGCATTAGAACTCATTCGAAAATCTTCCATACAGTAAATTTAGAACTTTTACAGAAACTAAAGTAGCCGCAATAAAATTGCGGGGATTTAACCTATTATTGAAACATTAAAAAAAGCCTGGGGAAGAAAATGCGTTCAACAGTAATATTAGCAATTCCGTTGCCGTAAATGCTCAAGGTATGATTGTATCTAACATTAATGAGTCTATTGAGAAAAGTAATAAATACGAATATAGCCTTCAAGAATTTCTAACCGATATACAAGATGCTTGACAAGTCACAGTTGTTCTCGGTTCGATTAAAATGACTGAAGCTCAGAGAAATAACTATGAAAAGAACAAGCTAAAACTAAAGCAGATATATAAACAAGTTACAGGTGTAAAAATATTCATCGGCGATGTTCCAATAAAAAATTGGATGTTATTGGGTTTTATTATTTTAATACTAAGTTTGATTATAACTCTCATTTGGGGATTCGAAGTGGTTTTGGCAATAGTTTTTATCGGCGGATTTCTGTTTTTATATGGCGATGCACAGTCCGGCAACGGCATTAACTGTCAATAAATTGAAAAGCAATGAAGATAATTTTATGGTCTGTTAATTAGGTCAAAAATTATGCTGCTCTACCTGGAAAACCCTATAAAAATATCCCTCGCAATCCTTGTGCTAATATGCCTATTCCATATGCCTTACGGCTATTACCAGCACTTCAAATACATAGCAATGGTTGGCTTCGCGATCCTTGCCTACAACGAATATCAAAGAAAGAACATTTCGCTGGTAATCGTGTTTGTGTATTCGGCATTTTTGTTTCAGCCGTTTTAAAAGGTTGCGTTGGGTAGGCAGGTGTGGAATATTGTTGACACGGTTGTGGCGGCGGGGTTGATTGTAACGGTGTTTTTGCAGAAACAAGAAGCAAAATAATAATAAACTGCAAATAGAAAAAGGTTTCAGTTGTTGACTTCTGAGACCCTTTTCATTTCTTTCCGTTATAATGGCAGCTGCTATCCACACAGTGGAGAATTGATTCTTCTCCTTGATAAGAACAAGCTGTTCTATTCTTTTTTATCACTTCCGCCGTGGTCACCAATCATAACCCACTTGTTCCCTTGTTTTAACAGGATATCTGTCCAACGCCCACTCTCCGAACTTTTCTTTCCATCCGTGGCTTCCTTTGCCATTGCATAGTAATAATCAACAAATGCCACATCCCCATATATTTTTATCGCTACTGGGTTAATTTCATAAACGGGGATTTTAATGCCCTGATAAGCATAAGTAATCCATTTTTTACTTTGTTCCTTTGTCGAAGGCAAGGGAGAGTTGTTGTCCCATCCAATATAATCAGCATGGAAATAATCTAGGAATCCGTTAATATCGCCTTTTGCCATAAGTCCCCAGTAGTTATTGACATTTGTCCATACCTCTTTCTGTGCGGTTGACCATTCCTGTGCAAATACCGATGAAAGTCCAAGCACGAAAATAAGAGCAGCAGTTAATACCATTTTGTTTTTCATAATATCTCCTTTTGAATTAATTAAAAATACTGTTGATTATTTCTCCCGTTATTTTATTGATCGAATTTGAATGGGATACTTTAACAAAGGTAGATCAGTTTTATATTAATTAAGTCTAAATAGAAGTTAAATAATGTTAAATCAGAAATATAGTTTTTTTCTGAATCGTCAAAGCCAATAATATCAAGCCATATTTTCATACAATCGCACTGCATCCGTAGGTTGATAGGGCTTTGGTTGATATTAATAATACGGGAACCTTTCCAAGCATAAAATTTCATTATTTAAAGTTTACGATGTGCGCGGTGTATCGGTTAATCCCGTATTTTGCTTTGTAATTCATTCTGAAAAGATTTCCTATGACCAAAGCCGATATCATCAATCAAGTCGTTGCCCAGACCGGAATTGAAAAAACTGCCATCACCGCCACTGTTGAAGCCCTGATGACAACCATCAAACAGAATATTGTAAAGGGTGAGAACATTTACCTGCGTGGATTTGGCACTTTCCTGCTGAAAAAACGAGCGGAAAAGATTGGGCTTCCCGTGGATGGGTATAATACGTAGACTTTTCCCAGGTTAGAGTTTAAACACAATATAACTTTCGCGAACCCTATCTTCCTGATCTTTTTCTTAACTTCATTCGGCGTAATAAACTATCATTATGCAACCATCCCGTGCATTTGAGATGCAACCTATAAATCAGAAAACAGGGTAGAGTGGAAATAGACAGGATTCCTCTTGCCATCCAATCATACCTTCTTCTTAAATCACCCAGCACATCCTTCCCACCAATTATATTGCAAAATAATTGGACAGGTCATAATTATGATTAAAAAATTAACCCTTTATAAAGTTTATGAATGAGGTTTCCCAGAAGGTAGGGGATTCCGATGCAATTCATACCGTTCACGTGTTTCAGCTTCCTTGCTTTTATCAGAAATGAAAATCACAGTCCTGCCCCCGTCAAGTATTACAGGGTATTTATCTGCTGTTTTTCCAGATAATATTTTCGAGTGTGAACCTTTATTCCTATAAATTGCCAAACTCCTATTTTTTTCCGTAAGTCCATTTTTCATGGTGTAGCTATTTCTTAGTAAAACGTAAAATATGTTGTTTTATGCATAAGTTGGAAATGTTTTTTATTATTACTGTTTTAACCTTACAAGCCATTAATAAATATTGTTAAAACCGTGGAATTGCAATCGTTTTGATCCAACTTTGGGATAGCTGCATTATATATTCCATAATTGTGGATTTCTCCACATATGTGGTGGAACAAAAGAAGG
This sequence comes from uncultured Bacteroidales bacterium, assembly GCA_903915465.1. Taxonomy (GTDB): domain Bacteria; phylum Bacteroidota; class Bacteroidia; order Bacteroidales; family FEN-979; genus FEN-979. Next base: position 7,947 of record CAIWTA010000029.1, read on the forward strand.
TGGGGCTATGCGTTACAACAAACCACGATGAGGTGGTTTAAAGATGAAACGCCCCTTTCGATTTCGTATCGGTGTGGGCGTTTCTTTTATGTTAAGGTTCAGATTTATCCCCCTTTTAACCCCAGTTCATCGGGCACCATCACCTGCCTGCCGATTTGTTCTCTTCCACACCGTCCAACCGTGCTAATTTTGCTTCATCAACATCAAACGACAGCACAAAATGAAAACTACAACATTAACAATCATCATAGCCGCGGTTCTGGCACTCAATGTGAATCTTCTTTTTGGTGGAACGGAAAAAATATCAGCCCCAGCAGCAAACGAAAGTGTTTCAATGGAACTGCTATCCCTTGCCCCAACGACGCCAACGGAAGCAACCTTTGAAGATATGCCACCTGAAATAAACACAATCATTGATCTTGCTCCCATAACACCCACCGTGGCAGATTTTGAGGACTTCGTTGATGATGCACCAATTGCTTTTAGTGCATTAGCACCCGTCACGCCAATCGAAGCCGATTTCGAATAACCGATATATCTTCCTAACTTTGGTTCGCGAAGCTGCCCAACGAATTGGGGGCTTCTTTTGTTTTTACCGAATTTACCTCACCCACCACTTTGGATTCACAGGAATCAACTCGATGACCTTGCTGCTCCTATCGACAACACATGTGATTTTTTTCTTGCCCTTGCCGAACGTTGAAAATCCCGCTCATCAAGAGATGCCGTGATTAATTAATCCCATCAGGAAAAAAATCGTGTAAAAAGTCATTAAAATTTCTTGACATTTTGAAAATATACATTACCTTTGTGTGGATTTAGTCTAAATAAATATATAAATTTAAAATAATGAAAACTATCAATAAATACATTCTCATATTTGCTGTTTTATTTTTGAGCGGTATAACCGTTAATACGAGTTATGCTCGTAAACCAGCCGCCGAAAAGGCTCTTAACTCCAAAGATATCCAGAAACTTACCCCAGTTTCACCATTGGAAGCTGATTTTACTGATGATGATGATTCCAATCTAACCCTTGATATCATCGCATTGGCTCCCACAACGCCCACTGAAGCCGATTTTTCGGACAGTTTGTAACTTACTATGTATCCCGAATAATTTTGAGAATGAAGCCACCCGACTGGGTGGCTTTTTGTTAAGCTGTTGGAGCAACAGGGGCTATTTTAACCCCTCTTAACATCATTTCTTCTTTAAGCGACAGACTTCAACCTTAGCGGAAACGCCTTTCTAAAGGCTTAAATGGAGCTTATTTTATGATTTCTTCGGCACCGTATATTATTATAAAATTGTGAATGATTTGACATATAACACCTGATTTCATATATTTGATTATTATTTGCGGGGTAAATGTCAATGATGTTATATCGTTTTTCGTTCTGCTACATTTTCAGCCACAATCTTCCCTTTCAGGCAGTGACCCATTGAAAGGTTTTATCAGACAGCCAGAAAAATTCATACAGTTTCTACAATCAAAAATCATTTATATGAAAAAGGTTTACATTCTAATGGTTGCGTTGTTCCTGGTGAATGGTGTAATTGGACAGAGTTCAATCTCTACATTATCAATTAATGCTTGTGCACAAAGCAAACATCCTGTATTTGACCTGCAACATCCAGCACTAAATTCAATGGAAAATGTACAGGGTAAGGTTGGAAATAAGGAATGGAATGCATCAAACATAGTTATTCAAACGAAATCAAAAGTGCCACACAATCATCAAACACAAAACCAGCGCTCATTAATCCCAATATACGATAGCATTCACAATTGGAATGGGGTATGGGATACTGGCAGCATGGATTGGACGAATAATTATAAAATCATCGAGATGGTGTACGATATTAACAATAACTTGACAAGTGAAACATACAAAAAATGGAACGGTGGCTATTGGGAAAATTATATGCGATACAGTTATGTTTACGATGTGAATGAAAATCTGTCCATTGAAGTATGGCAATTTGGGGATAGTACCTCCTGGTGTTATCTCAATCTCTTCACAACCACCTATGATGCCAATAATAATAGGACAAATACATCAACTCAAGAATGGGTGTTTAACTCTTGGCGGAACTGGATGCTCAACTCCGCCATTTACGATACCAGTAATAATATGACAAGTGAATTGACGCAATATTGGCACGATAGCATTTGGATGAATGGCTCGCATAAAAGCTTTACTTACGATGCAAACAATAATCTGACAGTTTGTTTATACCTATATTGGCACGATAGCATCTGGATAAATAACTATCTGAATACATCAACCTATGACGCAAACAATAATCTGATAAGTACGCTATACCAAATCAGTATCAACGGTGACCCCTGGAAGAATGATGGGTTCAGTTCTTATACTTACGATGCCAATAATAATCTTACAGCAGAATTAATCCAAAGATGGAACGGAACAGCTTGGGTAAATCTTTATCAGTACACTTATACTTACAATGCCAATAATAATCTGATTAGTAAATTTTGCCAACAATGGTTCAGTAACGGTTGGGTGAATTATTGGCAAACCAGTTATACCTATGATGCCAACAATTTCAAAATAAGCGATTCATATAAAGAGTGGAATAGCGAAGCCACTACAATATCCAGTGGTGATAGCACTTATTACTATTTTCATACAGTTGGAATTAATGACCATAATCAAACCATAAGCACGCTAAACATTTATCCCAATCCAGCCACCGATAAAATCACCATTAAAACCCCAGTCAAAGGCTCATTTTCCATTCACAATATCAGCGGTCAAGAACTTATCATCCGCCAAATCACCGAGCCCAAGACACAAATTGATATCAGTAGTCTGCCCAGTGGTATATATTTTGTGCGATTGTCGGGTGACAGGACGGTGGAAGTGGGGAAGTTCATCAAACAGTAAAAAAGCATATTATACTTTATGCCATAGCGGCAGCCTCCAGGGCCAGAAGCATAAGAACCCTGTTGCCACCAGCCCATTCCAATTAACCCATATTGGTAATAACCAACTTCCAATCAGTACTGGTATTCCTGTTACATTCCTTAAAAGATGAATTATTGCAACGATCCCAAAGATGGTGCCCGCGATCCGGAGCCAAAGTTTTTTTGTAAAATTTAATGTATCACTGTTAAGGTAAGTTTTTTTGAAGACTTCCTACAAACTTGGTTGATATCTTATTTAACATAAAAATAATCTGAGGTTGGGATAGAAGCCTTCTTTTGCCTGTATCTTTGCTGAAAATAAAAACCATCGCCATGAGCATTAAGAAAGAGTACTTAGCAAACAAAGGGATTTGTCGGGTTAAATTTAGCTTACCCCCTGACACAGGTAATTCTTCAAAAAAAGTGTGTCTTGTTGGAGATTTCAATAACTGGGATCAGAAGGAAACCACAATGATAAAGAGGAAAGGCGGGAGCTACTCTGTTACTGTTGAACTTAAAACAGGAAATGAATATCAGTTCCGCTATTTTATAGATGAAACTCAATGGGAAAATGACTCCGAGGCTGATAAACATGTGCCTTCTCCATTTCAAGATTCACAGAACTCAGTTGTTGTGATTTAATTCCGTTCTAAACTTTATCAATGATTTGGCAGCAAATTGCTGAAAAACCTTTCATCTCATACAATTTTGCTGAAATGGTTCAGAGAAGAAACTTCCCAAAAGAAACTGGCGCACCTGTCACTACTTTTTTAAAATGACAGGGGGGGAAGAAATAGCTACACCCGTAAAATAGAAAATGCCTATCCGGATCGTTTTGGATAGGCTTTTTCTA
>CAIWTA010000030.1 GCA_903915465.1 uncultured Bacteroidales bacterium
ATTTCCATTCATTCTGTCAATGCAAATTATGATGAAGGGCAGATCCTTTTCCAGGTGAGATGCAAGGTTGATCCTGAAGATACACCGGAAAGCCTGGCAATCAAGGTCCATCAGCTCGAGCATCAGTTTTATCCCAAGGTGATTGAGGAAGTGATTTTAAGCATTAGGCAATAGGCAGTGGGCATCAGTAACTGGTAGGTAGCATCTGACTTTACACTTTACACTTTACACTTTCTGACTATTTGCGCCATCTTTTTATTGATAAAGGTTTTTACAGCGCAGCACCGTTCGGGGAAGAGTTTTATTACGCCACAGGCAATCACCAAGGGATAATCCACATGAAGCTAAGGGGATTTTTGACGGAAGCAGATTAGTCTTTTTCCAGATCCACTTTACGCACCTGGTATAGTTTAATGACACCGTAGACTGCACCCAGGGCAATCAGAACAATCAATCCACCATCTATGGGAGCGCCCACCGGAGCACCACCGCCTCCGGTGCTTGGGTTGCCTGGCGGTGGTGGGGGCGGGTCGGCCGATACAACTACTGTAAGACTTACGAATGTGGCAATCAGTAAAGGATAGATTAACTTTTTCATAGGAATTGATTTATTATTTGTTATAAACCTTGGTAACGAAATGCTGATTTGATGTGGCAACATGAACCATGAAGACCCCGGTGTTCAGCGGAGCATCAACTCTGACAATTTCGTTCATCATTATCTTGTCGTCACTGAGGAGTTGTCCAAGGGAGTTATAAACCCTGATATCGGCCATCTGGCCTTTCATGCCGGGCACTTCAATAAAAAGACGGCCATTGCTGATAAAGGCTTTCCCGGTATTGGCAGATAGTTCTTCAGTACCAATGGGCCCTGCAAAATGAACCATGAAGCGGTCAATTGCGCTGCCGGTCTCGTACTTGAATGTATAAACAGGATTCTGCCTGAGATTAACCATCTTGCTGAGGGTAAGGTCTTCAAGATAAATGGGAATATTGTTTGTGAATGATTCCATACTGCTGGCGGTAAAGGTGACATCGGCGCAGGTATTGAGACTGAAGTTCAGCGGTACGGTCACATTTCCCGCGCTGAAAGGCAGGCTGTTGATGCTCAGGTTGCTGTTGTCGGATGCCACCGAGCTGAGCTGGGGAGCTTCGGTGCCGCCTTGCATCTTATAGGCATCCCAGTCGCCATCGAAACCGGTGGTAGCTGCTTCGGTGAAACGAACCACGATCTCATCGTCAGAATTATTAGCAACTGAATGAATGCGCAATATGTTGTTGATGATTTCTGCATCCTTTAAGAATGAAACTGCATTGTGTAACCTTACCCTGTTATCCATTGTCAACACAGGACTTGTTGCATTGGCATGGACGAAGAACGACTGTCCTGTGGAAATATATCTGCTGCCACTATTTATCGATACACTATTTACATAAGAAGCATAGTTGGTTGCTGTAGCTCCGGAACCGGCATTGGATGGCCAGATATACACTGCATTATCAATATGGGTCTTTGTCCATCCACTTGCTGCATCCCAGTCGATGGCCGAGGGATAAGGGTTTGGAACCAGGTTGTAACCATTGCCAGTTGAATAACTTGTAAGTGCAGTAAAGCTGCCGTTGTTCATCGGTCCGGCAAAACTATATGTAGTACTGGATTCAGGGTAATAGATCATATATCCTCTTGTCACATCCAATGAGTTGGTGGTTGATGCTCCCATGCTTACCCAGCTATTCGTGCTTTCTGAAAAATTCTCTAAGTAAGAGCCCAGAAAAAGGTTGCTGGTAGGAGCCGCAGCAGCAGTAAGGGGTACCGAAACAAAGTGATATTTGAATACAGTAAGGTCAGTGCTTCCGGTAGTATAGCGCTGAATGGTGGCATTTACGTTGTTCGTGGCATGGATTAGCGAGCCGGTGCCAGCTGCGCTACTTTGTATTACCAGGCCCGCAGTACCTGCACTGTTGGTAAGTGTACCGTTAACAGTAAGCGCTTTGCCAGGGGCTATAGTTAGCACGGCGCCTAAGTCTATGGTCAGGTTTTTGCATTCAGCCGGTGTGCCCGAGGACTGATTGACGATTGGGTCGTAGGTAACGCCGTCAGTAATCGTGACAGGAATCGTGACATCGGAGGTTGTAAAAGGAACACTTGAAGAACTCCAGTTACCCGGTGTGTTCCAGTCTGTGCTTTCAGAACCTGTCCAGGTTGCAGAAGCCGGGGCCAGTTCATAAGCGCCCATGGTAGGTGTTGCAGATCGGGTTGTTCCGGCATAATCAATGGTAATGCCTGTTCCTGCAACGCCAGGTAGTGATGCTGAAGTGATATAATTTAAAGCGGCAGTGCCACCTGCACTTGCAAAGCTTGGATTAGTATTTAAACTGTGAGCATCCTGACCGGTTACGATGGGCAATGTTGTTTTGTACCCTCCATAATATCCCAACACGCCACTTGTTCCCGCGGCATAATAATCATTATAATCGCAGGTTAAAGTACCACCGGTTGCTGCAAAGTAAGCCGCAAAATGTGTAGAGGCCGTTTTGATTGGATTATTGAACGCCCTGGCATTGTTAAATATATTGTTCCTGATTTCGCGTGTATTTGTATTTACCGCACTGTATAAAGCATAAGATTTAATAGTTAAGGATGCTACTGTTCCTCCAATATACACCGTGTTAAAATACAAATTGTTGTCATTGCTCTCTGCGCCGGTTTCATAAATGCCGTAAATGGTTGTGGCTGTGTTTCCGCCAAGACTGATGATATTGTTGGAGTAGGTAGTAGCACCGGCGTTTATTTTGATCCCGTAAATACTGGCGGTTGTACTGCTTGCTCCGGTTACAGACAGACTATGAATGAAATTACCCGACACGGCGCTCGCAGTTGTAGAACCGCTGTAATACAAGCCAATCACACTTCCTCCAAATGAAGCATAGGTATTCGATAAGTTATAAATCGTATTGTCTGTTATTGTTTGCGCTGCTGCCGTGGTATTATTCAGCACGATACCACCTACAGATGCCTGGTAAGTCCCAGCATTGTTTGCATTGGCTATGGTTAAATCTCTTACTGTATTGTTTGTTATTGTATTAGAGCCAGAGCATATAGTTGACAAAACACCAATTATCTGACCACCGGTTACACTTGTACTTGCATAAGCATTACTCATATTGGCAATGGTATTACCCGATATCGCTACTGTACCGGTACCTTGACAATAAATTCCATACACATTCTGTGCAGCAGCGCTTGTGCCCGATGAGCTTGCCTGTATGCTGTTTGGTGTGGTGGCACTTCCTATCGTGTTATTGCTGATTGTATTCATTACTGATGATCCGTCAAAAATTCCGGTAAAGCTATGGGCAATAGTGGCAGAACCGACAGTTGTGATAGCCCCTATATTGTTATTTTCTATATCAAAAGTGCCCGCACTATTAATATAAATTCCATAAGATGTAGCATCGGCAGTTGTGTTTGTAAGCATAATGGAACCGGTTCCTGTGGTGGCACCAATGGTATTACCGATAGAAGTGCCAACATTTACTGCCCCCGATTCCAAGTATATTCCGTAAAAAGGATCTACAGTGCTTGTAATAGCAAAATTTTTAATAGTATTACCTTGAATATTGCTGGCTGAAGCAGTTCCAACATTCAAGTGAATTCCATAAAATTGATTCGCGTTACTACCTATTGTTAAGGCGGAACCACCGCAATTAGCTGCATTGCCACCAATAAAATTGCCTGATATGGTAAAATTATTACCTGATATGTTTGATATATATATCCCCCAACCATAGCTTCCTGTTATTGGAGTAGTTTCATACAGACTATTCCCTGTTACATTCCAGGAAGTAGAATTATTGGAAATGAATATTCCACACGAATTTGCGGAACTATTTAAAAAATCAAAAATATTATTGTTGCTTATGGTATTATTACTATTTTCATAACCAGGCGACCCTACAGAATTAATCGCATAAAATGGTCTATTTTCTTCAGCATTGGTAATATTGCAATTAGTAATGGCGTTATTAGAGTTGCCTAATCCTGATGATGCAGTGGAAAATAATAACACCCCCCCGGAAGATTGATCAGCTGAAGACCCTTTAACTGTACAATATTTTACCGTATCGTTAGCAGCTGCATTAATAAACCGTATAGTCGAGACACTTGCCGCATAATATATCTGTGTGTTTGTAATGAGGAGGTCTTTGGTTGAACCTGTTGCATTTACTCTTCCGTCGATGGTAACATGATCTGCACCATTTAAATCAATAAGAGGAGCAGCAAGGTCACCGCTGATAGTGAGGCCGGTGACAGTGGGATAAATATTAACAGATGTATAGTTTGATTGTGGGTCTGATTTGCCAGGTGGATTATATCCGCTTTGATACAAAATAGCAGAGAGTGATTCTGTAGTGTTGCCGTTTATTTTGATTGTAATTGCTCCCTGGTGGGTACCATCATTGATTTTATCGAATGCTGCTTTTAAAGTAGCATACATGGTCGGACCAGTGGTTCCTGATGTGGCGGTTACTTCAACTTCAGATTGAGCATTTGCCCCTGCGCAAATGAGCAAAACAACCAAAATTGTAATTATTCTTTTCATAAAATTAAGTTTAGGTTCGATCTCTAAATATCTTGTTATTATTCAATACAAAAGGCTACCGGAGAAACTCCGCACAATGCGGATGGTTTTCCAATCAAGCTCAATAATATTTGATATAAATGTGGATCAAGGGGTAAAAATCAAATTGGAGGGTTTATTTCCCTCTGATGTTATAGAGGAAAGCAAAATGCGGGCCAGAAATATTCGGAGATTCAAAAATTAATAGCCAGACCTGCTAATAATCTGAATATGACATACTAAGAAAGGTGTTTTTTCTGGAAGAAGAAATTGGTAATGATGGATTATTGCAAAATTATTATATATTCATCAAAATAAGCGCGTAGGTACGCTGAAATGCAGCATCGTTTTGTATTCCTAGAGAAACATACATTCAACTCATCACCTCATCACCTCATCACCTCATCACCTCATCACCTCATCAACTTCTACTCCAGCTTTTTCCTCAATGCTTCGCCCTCTTTCTCAAAACCGGGTTTATTCAATAAAGCAAACATATTTTTCTTGTATGCTTCCACTCCAGGCTGATCAAACGGATTCACGCCAAGGGTATATCCGCTCAGGGAGCAGGCAAATTCAAAAAAGTAGATCAATTGACCAAGATTTTCCTCATTCACGGAGGAGATGCTTATATTGATGTTCGGCACACCACCATCAATATGGGCAAGGAGTGTTCCTAACTCCGCCATGCGGTTGATTTCGGAAATCCTTTTTCCGGCAAGAAAATTTAATCCGTCGAGATCCTTGTCATCTGAAGGAACCCTAAGTTCGTTTTTGGGATTTTCAACAGAAAGGGTAGTCTCAAAAAGCATTCGTGATCCATCCTGGATAAATTGGCCGAGAGAATGAAGATCTGTAGTAAAACCCGCACCAGCCGGGAAAATTCCTTTGTTCTCCTTTCCTTCGCTTTCACCATAAAGTTGTTTCCACCATTCCGTAAAATAGTATAAATTTGGCTGGTAGTTCACCAATAGCTCAACTACCTTTCCCTGGTTATAAAGGGCATTCCTTATGGCTGAATAAAGGATTGCCGGGTTATTTTTCGCAGAACTATTTTCAATGCAAAATTCTTCCATTTCCCTGGCGCCATGCATGAGTTTTTCAATATCAAACCCAGCCGCAGCAATGGGAATAAGTCCTACCGGTGTGAGAACCGAATATCTTCCACCCACGTCATCAGGAATGACATACGTGGAATAACCTTCTTCGTTTGCCAGAACTTTCAAAGCACCCCGCGATGCATCAGTGATGGCGATGATCCTTCTCGCGGCCTGTCGCCGTCCATATTTCTTTTCGATGTGCGCTTTCAAAATCCGAAAAGCCACAGCAGGTTCGGTAGTAGTTCCGGATTTGGAGATCACTGCGATGGAATAATCATAATTATCGAGAATGTCCATCAATCCAACATGATAGTCTTCTCCCAAATTCTCACCTGCATATAGGATGATCGGCTTTTTCCTGTTTGGTAAAAGCTGGTTGAAAGGATGGTTTAATGCTTCAATTATTGCTCTTGCACCAAGGTACGATCCGCCAATCCCGATCACTATGAGCAGTTGCGAGGAATTTGCCATTCTGTCGGCATCTTCCCTGATCTGCTGAACCAATTCCGGAGTGGAGCCGGAAGGAAGCCGGACCCACCCCAAAAAATCATTTCCTTTTCCGTTGCCAGAAAGCAGTATCGGATGTTGCTTTTCAACTTTCTTCTCAAAGGATTTGAGGGATCCAGTGGGGAGGAAAGAAATAGCCTTGCTAATATCTAATTTAAGAAATTCCATAAGATTACTATTTTGGTGAGGGTCTTTATGACAATTTGTATCTGCATAAAATTACAAAAATATAAGCAAAAGTAATTTGTTTTTGAATTGCCATGTTAAGTAACGAGAATGAACTACCCCCAGCAAGCAACCGGGTATCAGAATTCCTGCATTCTAAATTCCTGCATTCAAAGATTAAAAGAAGATTCGAAAGTAATAAAAAAAGAGTGTGCCTGTTCGGGACACACTCTAAAACCAAAAACAAGTTTAAAACCAAAGAAACTTGCAAAAATCGCTTAACCAAAACGAAAAAACCTTACAATTATAAAAACACTAATAAAAGCAGGAATGCAAATATAATCCGGAAAAAGCCGCTTATTTGTTAAGGATTATTAATATACGTTAAATAATGTTAAAATCCTTTCTTAAAAAATAATGTATTTTTGTAGATATGAACCGCCGGATAATTATTCTCACCATCATTGTTATGACCGTCGCACTCATCGGCTTGATGGGGATCCAGATTTATTGGATTCAGAATGCATCTGCCGTAAAGGAAGCCATCTTCAGAAGGAGCGTCAACGAAGCAAAAGAAAGTATTGTCAAGAAGCTGGAGCGCATAGAGAAAAAGAAGGCGGTTGAAATCAGCCAGTTCGAGGGGATGTTGAATTTCAACAGGCATCTCCCTTACGAAAGTTTTATCACCAAAGATGAGCTGGATTCATTGATTTCACAGGAGTTGAATATCCGGGGTATTGATACACGTTTTGAATTCGGGATATTCCAGCAGGATTCCTCCGTTTTCAAAATGGAGAAATCAATGAATTTCCGTAAAGAGCTGATAGAAAAAAGCTATGCATCCCCACTTTTCCAAAACGATTTTTTTTCATCTCCACAGTATTTACTGATATATTTTCCGCATGAAAAACAATTTCTCCTTACCGAATTATGGGGAATGCTCCTGATCTCCATCATCCTGATCATCGCAATTGTTTATTCATTCACATATACGATAACCACTATTTTCAGGCAAAAGAAACTCTCTGAAGTGAAAAATGACTTCATCAACAACATGACACATGAGTTTAAAACTCCCATCTCCACTATCTCTCTTGCCTGTGAAGCGCTGAGCGACCATGATATGAGGCAGTCGGGCGAATTCACCGAAAATTATATCCATGTGATTGTAGAAGAAAATAAGAGGCTGGCTGTGATGGCTGAAAAGATCCTCCAAACTGCGGTGATTGATAAGGGTCAGATGAAAATGACAAAAGAGAAAATCGACCTGCACGATGTGATCTCTGAGGTGATTAAAAATATCAGTATCCAGGTGGAGATCAAAGATGGCGTGATCCTGAAAAACTTTATGGCCGTGAATTCTGTGCTGGAAGGTGACAAGGTTCATTTGACAAACCTTGTTTACAACCTGCTGGACAATGCAAATAAATATTCTCCCAAAAAGCCTGTTATTCGCATTAGTACTGAAAACACTTCTTCAGGGATCCTTTTAACAATTGAAGACAAGGGAATCGGCATCAGTAAAGCTGAGCAGAAAAAAGTATTTGAAAAGCTCTACCGCGTTCCGACCGGAAATATCCATGAAGTCAGGGGATTTGGCCTCGGGTTAAGTTATGTAAAAGCCACCGTGGAAGAGCACAATGGAAAAATCAGCCTGGAGAGCGAAGTGAACAAAGGAAGTACATTCAAGGTGTTTCTGCCATTTAAACTCGTTGAAAAAAATTAATCTGGTCTTAAATCATCATTATGGAAAAAAAACAAATACGAGTCCTGCTTGCAGAAGACGATCGGAACCTGGGGAATATTTTGAAAAATTTCCTGGATGCGAAAGGGTTTATCACGGCGCTTTGTGTTAACGGACAGGAAGCAGTTGATCTTTTCAAAAAGAAAGAGTTTGATTTTTGCATTCTCGACATCATGATGCCTGTCCGTGATGGTTTTTCTGTTGCCCGTGAATTCAGGCTTTCCGATAAAGATACACCCATTCTTTTCCTGACAGCAAAATCACTTCAGGAGGACAAGTTGAAGGGATTTGAGGTGGGGGCTGATGATTACCTAACGAAGCCTTTCAGCATGGAAGAATTGCTGATGCGGATGCATGCAATCCTTCGTCGCACGGAAGACACAGGGAAAACGAACGAAGGAAAAGATGGCACGTTTACCATCGGGCAATATAGTTTTGATTTCAACAGGCAGATTTTATCCTTCAAGGGAAAAGAGCAAAAACTTACTTCCAAGGAAGCCGGCTTATTGCATTTGTTATGCACCAGTGCGAACGAAGTGCTGGAGCGAAGTACGGCCTTGAACCAGATCTGGAATGATGACAGTTATTTCAATGCGCGAAGCATGGATGTCTATATCGTCAAACTCCGCAAATATCTGAAAGCCGATCCGGCGGTGGAACTGATCAATGTTCACGGAGTCGGGTTTAAGCTGATCATGAACAAATAGCAGATGGCACAATTGTACATCGTTCCGACTCCGATCGGGAACCTAGAAGATATCACTTTGCGTGCCCTTCGTGTACTTAGGGAAGTGGATCTCATCCTGGCAGAAGATACACGAAAATCCGGAATCCTTTTAAAACATTATGAAATCTCACAAAAGATGATTCCACATCATGCTTTTAACGAACACAAAACGTTAAAAAGCCTGATTGAAAAGCTCAAATCCGGGATTACTATAGCGTTAATCAGTGATGCGGGAACTCCGTGTATTTCAGATCCTGGATTTTTATTGGTTCGGGAATGTCTGAATGAACATATTCCCGTTGAATGCCTGCCGGGTCCTACAGCATTCGTTCCAGCACTGGTGAATTCAGGCTTTTCTTCAGACAGATTTTTATTTGAAGGTTTTCTTCCGCATAAAAAAGGCCGGCAAACAAGGCTTATCGAACTTTCTAAAGAAAAATGCACCTTGATTTTTTATGAATCTCCCCACCGGCTGGTCAAGACCCTTGAGCAATTTATACTGTATTTCGGAAGTGAACGGATGGCGAGTGTTTCCAGGGAACTTACCAAAGTTTATGAGGAAAATGTAAAAGGAACTTTCGGTGAGTTGATTGACCTTTTTAAAGATAAACAGGTGAAGGGCGAGATTGTTATTGTTGTTGACGGAAACCGGGAATGACAAGGGACTTATTGTCAGGGCACGCGTTACAAACGCGCGCCAGCAAGTGGAAGATAAAGAATAGAATTTACGATTGACATGATTTACGATTTACGATTGAATTGTTTGATCGCTGATTGAAATAATTGTCAATCCACGGATCTCAGATCTCGGATCTCAGATCTCAGATCTCATATTTCGGATCTCAGATCTCAGATCTCATATTTCGGATCTCAGATCTCAGATCTCGGATCTCAGATCTCGGATCTCGGATCTCGGATCTCAGATCTCGGATCTCGGATCCAGTTAGCAAAATGCTCTCTGTAAATTATAAGCTTTTTAACTGATTAAGTACCATGTGTGGCAGATATTCTTTCATCCTCGAGGATGAATTGATCAAAGAAAGATTCGGTGTAACTGTGCGGAGTGCAATATATAAGGCCAGATACAACTGTGCTCCCACGCAGGATCTTGCTGTCATTTCGGATGAAGCTCCCGGAACATTGAGTTTTTACCGTTGGGGATTGATCCCTTTCTGGGCCAAAGATATTTCTATCGGAAACAAGCTGATCAATGCGAAATCTGAAACAATCCTTGAAAAACCCTCTTTTAAAACCTCTTTCAGAAATAAGCGGTGCCTCGTCCTTGCTGATGGCTATTATGAGTGGAAAAAGGAAAAAGAGAAGATCCCGTACCGGATTACATTGAAAGACAAATCACCATTTTCACTTGCCGGAATATGGGATAAGTGGATCAGGGCTGATGGTGAGATTATCCATTCATTCTCTATCCTCACCATTGCATCCCCGACGAAAATGGAACTGATCCATGACAGGATGCCGGTAATCCTGGACCGGAGCGATGAAAGTAAATGGATAGAAAGAACGGGTGAAAGAGAGCTTCAGGATTTACTTCGTCCATACCCTGTAGAAAAACTCACTGCTTACCCGGTGTCAAAATTAGTTAATTCGCCGCGGAATGATATTGCGGAAATACTTGTTCCCGCAGGCGATCTGCTGTTTTAACCGACCATCAGGTTACATCCGCGTACATCGCCCGGGTCAAATCTTCCAAGCACTTCAAAAGAACCGTCCCCGTGAGTTTTCCCAAGATCATCTGTAGCGATAAATGAGCAGGAGTTGAAATTGGCCAGATCGATGATGTTCAGACAACCTGTTTTTTCAAAAGGAAATAGCTGGAATGGATCATTGGGATCGCGGGTCAACACTTTCATCCATGGCGGAGTGTAAAATCGCCCATTCCCCTTAGAATACGCTTGTGATAACAGCTCAGTCATCCCATATTCCGAATGAATTGGAGAGATCCCGAATTTCTCTGTCAAAACAGCATGAAGCTCTTCCCGGATCATTTCTTTCCTTTTACCTTTCATTCCCCCGGTTTCCATGATGATCAAATCCGGTGATGAGGATTGAAAATATTCTGCAAAATCCAGCAGGGCATAGCTTAGGCCGATAATCAGCGGTTTCCGGGAATTCCGATCATTTTTCTGAAGAATCTCTGTCAGCCTTGTAAAATCGTGGAGATAAAAACCGGATCGTCCGGAAGGAGTGTTATTAATCCATTCATTCACCATGAAGATCAGCGAGGAATCAGGGTTTTCTTCTGGCGCTGGCATCAGTGCGAAAATATCATAATCATCCAATGATCCATAAAATTTTTCAAATCCACAAAAAAGTGATTCCCTGTATACCTTCAAATCTGTTACCGGATGTTTGCTTTTGTCTGTCCCGGTTGTTCCGCTGCTCTGGAATGTCTTCTGAGTAACCATGTTTCCGCATTTGACGGTACTTGTTTTAAAGAAAAGGATCGGGATAAATGGTATCTGCAGGAAATTCATAATGTTTGAATGCGCTATGCCAAGTGCATCCACATATTTATGATATGTTTCATTCTGGTCGTACTGGTACCGAAAAATTTCCAGGGCCACTTCGTTAAATGTACGTTCATCAGAGATATTGAAGATCCTTTCGATAAATTTCATTTCAAAGAGTTTTTTTTCCCACTAAGAGAATGTTTCAATTTTCGTTTCAGGATAATGAACTACGCTGCAGCAAGCAACGGGGTACCAAAATTCAGATTTCAGAATGCAGGAAAAAAACAACTTATAATTCTGAATTCCTGCATTCTGAATTCCTGCATTCTCAAAGAATAAATGCGAAGCAAGAGGCGGTGAATTGACCCATAAAAAGATTAGAGCTTACGACATCCAATACGTAAATATTTGACAGGCTTTAATCCTGATTGAAAAAGTTGTAATTTTAGCCCCTGCAAATCAGGCTTATTTCTTAACAAAGGTCGTAAACATTTCGCGAGTGATCAAATATCGAATCCGGAGCCCAATGTACAGGAAAATCAGATATTTATTTCTTCTTCCGGTTATCTTGTCCGGATTTTTTTCCGGTTGTATGAAACAGGAAAATTTTCCGGACACGCCTCAGATCGAGTACATGAATTATACAAATGTGTTTGATACCGGGCGTTTTGCCATACGTGGCATCCTGAATATCTCATTCCGTGATGGCAATGGAGATATCGGTTTGAGTCCCGGTGATACTTTTCCTCCTTTTCAGAAAAAAGGCGATTACTATTACAACTACGTGATTATGTATTTCGAGAAACAAAATGGTGTGTATCAGCAACTCGACCTTGATCCGCCGTTTAGCTCACGAATCCCGGTGCTCACACCTCTGGATCCGGGCAAATCCATCAAAGGATTTATTGTGGATACACTGGGCCTGAATCCTCATCCTCTGAATGATACCATACAGATCAAAGCTTATATATACGACCGTGGCCTGCGCAAGAGCAATGTAATCTCCACACCTGAAATTATCCTAAGGAGACGATAACTGCAAATGAAACTGGTTAACTCCAACAGGAAAATTATCATCCTCGGGCTGTTTGTTTTGATCGGATTAGTTTTTATCATCCGTTTGTTTACCATCCAGATCATTGCCGATCGTTACGTCCTTTCCGCCAACAACAATGTTCTCCGTTACATCACACAGTGGCCTGCCCGTGGGTTAATCTATGACCGTTTCGGAAAACTGCTGGTATATAACGAAGCTGCTTACGATCTGATGGTCACACCGCGTCAGGTAAAAACGCTCGACACTACCGAATTATGCCAGTTGATTGGCATTGAAAAGGAAGATTTTATTGAACGGATGAAAAAGGCAAGGAATTATTCTCCGTACCGGGCTTCATTGTTTGAAGCTCAGATCAGCAGGGAAAATTATGGCTACCTTGAAGAAAAGATTTACAAATTTCCCGGATTCTTTGTTCAACCACATCCTTTGCGAAAATACAGTTTTCCGATCGCAGCACACACATTGGGGTATATCGGAGAAGTTGGTCCTGAATTTATTCTGAAAAATACCTATTACCGTTCAGGAGATTATATCGGTATCAGCGGGATTGAAAAGTCCTATGAAGAACTTTTACGCGGAAAAAAAGGTTTGAAGATCCGTGTCGTCGATGTGTTTAACCGCGATAAAGGCAGTTTCCAGAATGGGAAATACGATACGACCTCATTTTCCGGAACGGATCTTTATTCTTCACTTGATGCAGATCTTCAGGCTTATGGAGAACTGCTGATGAGTGGGAAAAAAGGTAGTATTGTTGCCATCGAGCCGTCAACAGGAGAAATCCTTTGCATGATATCAAGTCCTTCTTATGATCCGAATTTGTTGGTTGGCAGAGCAAGGAAGATGAATTATCTGAAGCTCAGCGAGGATTCAGTTTTGGTTCCTCTTTTTAACCGCGCCCTGATGGCTATGTATCCGCCTGGATCCACGTTTAAATTAGTTGACGCGCTTGTCGGTCAGCAGGAAGGTGTTCTTTTTCCGGATACAAGATATGGCTGTCCCGGGGGGTTTTCACTTGGAAACGGGAAAATGGTCAGCTGTCACAACCATTGGTCGCCATTAGATCTTCGTCAATCCATCCAGTTCTCCTGTAACACCTATTATTGCAGGGTTTTTCGTTCAATCATCGACAAAAAATCATTTTCAACAACGCGTGAAGGTTTTGAAGTTTGGAGGAAGCATGTGATGAGCATGGGGTTCGGTAAGAAATTGGGTGTCGATATTCCTGGTGAGCTTAACGGGAATATTCCTTCTTCCAATTATTACGACAGGTATCATGGAAAAAACCGCTGGACTTCGATGGCTATTATTTCACTTGGGATTGGCCAGGGCGAAATCGGAATCACACCTGTTCAACTTGCCAATCTTGCTGCTTTGATTGCCAACAGGGGATCTTACCTTACGCCACACGTCATCAGAGCCATCGGGCAAAAAAAGCACCTGAACGAAAATTATCAGCAAAATAAAGTCTCAGATATTGATCCGCATTATTTTGACATTGTTGTTGCCGGTATGCACGATGTGGTAGAAGCCGGTACTGCTGCCAGTGCTAAAATTGACAGCATCCCTTTTTGTGGAAAAACCGGAACGGCACAAAATCCACATGGGAAAAACCATTCGATTTTTGTTGCCTTTGCACCCATGAATAATCCTAAGATCGCCATATCTGTGGTTGTTGAGAATTCAGGCTATGGTGCAACCTGGGCAGCCCCGATCGCCAGCCTGATGATAGAAAAATACATCAAGCGGGTAGTAAAAAGAAAGGATCTTGAACAAAATATGATCAACGGAATCCTGCTGACAAAAAGTAAGGTTGTTGACCAATGAGAGAACAACGCGGCATATTTCAACACATAGACTGGTGGGTGGCCATACTATTTCTTGTCCTGGTTATATTGGGATGGATCAATATCTATGCTGCAGTTTACGATGAGAACCACAGCAGCATCCTCGACATGGATGCCAGGTATGGAAAGCAGATGATCTGGATCCTGGCTTCATTGCTCCTGGCTATGGTTATCCTGTTAATTGATGGAAAATTCTTTTCCCAGTTTGCATACCTGTTTTACGGAATCTGTATTCTATTGCTTATCGCAGTGATTTTTTCAGGAAGGGAAATTTCAGGGTCAAAATCGTGGTTCCAGGTTGGTGGAATTGCACTTCAACCTGCCGAGTTTGCTAAAATCGGTGCTGCTCTTGCGGTTGCAAAATACCTTGGCAACCTGGATGTGGACATCGGGAAAACACGCACTTTGCTCACACTTGCCGGAATATTATTATTGCCGATGATTTTAGTGATACTTCAACACGATGCGGGATCTGCAATTGTTTTTGTTTCCCTGATTTTTGTTTTTTACCGTGCCGGAATGTCAGACAAGCTGATGTTGCTGCTTGTTGCAATTCCTCTTTTGGCAGTCCTTGCGCTCGGAATGAATAAATATATCCTGCTTGTTGTAATGTTCGTATCAGGTACGGTTTACTTCTTATCTACACGGCGAAAAATAAAAACATTACTCACGATCATTGCCATTTTTATAGCCTCTGTCGTGTATGTTTTTTCTGTGGATTATGGCGTGAATAAGTTTCTCGAGCCTCATCAACGGACACGCATAAATGTTCTGTTCGGAAAAGATATTGATCTGAAAGGAGCAGGATATAATGTGAACCAGTCGCTCATAGCAATTGGCTCCGGTGGATTCTGGGGTAAGGGATTTCTGCAGGGAACGCAGACTAAATACAATTTTGTGCCGGAGCAGAGTACTGATTTCATCTTTTGTACCGTTGGGGAAGAATGGGGATTCCAGGGTAGTTTCCTGGTGATTGCTTTGTTTGTCACATTATTTTTCAGGATAATATTTCTGGCTGAACGACAGCGTTCAAAATTCAGTCGCTTGTATGGCTATGGCGTTGCATCTATCCTGTTCCTGCATTTTGCAATTAATATCGGGATGACCCTTGGGCTTGTTCCTGTGATCGGTATTCCATTGCCATTTTTCAGCTATGGAGGATCTTCTCTTTGGGCGTTCACGATTTTATTGTTTATTTTTATACGTCAGGATTCCTACCGTTATGAATTACTCTGAGAAAAAACCGGTTCTCAAAAAGCTACGTCTGAAGAACATGGTATGCAATTGCTGCATTCACCTGATCCGGAAAGCATTGTCCTTAGATGGTGTTGAGATTCATGATCTCCGGTTGGGTTATCTCGGAATTTCTTACTTTCCTTCAAAAATTTCATGGAAAAAAATTGCAGGGATTTTGAACGAATTTGGATTTGAAATTCTGGAAGATAAGGAAAGTGTTCTTGTGATGCAGATCAAACAGGCGGTCATTGAAATGGTACATTATTCTACTTTCGATGCGATGGTAAAAAATTCTGATTACTTAGTGGGGAAATTCAATATTTCCTATCCTTCTATTTCCGCAATATTCTCTAAACGGGAAAAAATAACCCTGGAGAAATTCATCATTCTTCAAAAAATTGAAAAAGTCAAGGAACTCATCGAATACGGAGAATTGACTTTAAGTGAAATTGCCTATATGATGGGGTACAGCAGCGTGCAATATCTCAGCACGCAATTCAAAACAATTACAGGAATATCTGTGACTGATTATAAAAGTGATCCCACCATAACACGGAAGTCATTGGAATCAATCTGATCAGATGACGCGCGTTTGTAACGCGTGCCAATTGAACTGTCACAAATTTCATACAACATTTATAAAATTTCATAACATCGGTTACGTTGAATCATGATAATATTGCAATCTGTAAAAATCATTGCTTATGAAAGTCTCAAAAAATATTGCAATCAGCGATGCAGGTTTGGTCTTTAATCCGGTTACCGGAGAATCATTTTCCACCAATCCAATCGGTATGGAAATCATTCAACTGATACGGGAAGGCAAATCCAACAAAGCAATCAGCGAATCAATGCTGGCACGATATACTACTGATCATTCGACATTTGAAAAAGATTTTCACGATTTCACCGAAGTGCTTAGACATTTCAATCTCCTGGAAGAAAATGAAGAAAAGAAAGCTTAATATCGGGGTTACCGGGCTGAATGCAATCGACAGTCCTGGTCCGGGAATATCTGTCATCCGTGGATTACGTGAGGCAGCGTCTTTTGATGTGCGGATCATCGGACTTTCTTATGAGTCTCTTGAACCCGGGATATACATGCACGATGTGGTCGACAAAACGTACCAGATCCCATATCCGTCAGCAGGTACTGATATGTTACTTCCAAGGCTTGAATACATCCATGAGATTGAAAAGCTCGATGTTATCATCCCCAATTTTGATGCAGAATTATTTCCTTTTATCAAGCTGGAGCACAAGTTGAAGGCGATGGGAATTCACATGTTTCTGCCTACACTCAAACAGTTTGAAGAAAGGCAGAAAGTGAATCTGAGTTCATTTGGAGAAAAATATGGCATACATGTTCCGAAATGCAAAATCCTCTATGATCTTGCCACGGTTCATAGCCTGACTTCTGAGTTTGATTTCCCGGTTGTTGTAAAAGGAAAATTTTATGACGCTTCCATTGCTTACAACATCGACCAGGTCAGGAGTTATTACAACAAGATCAGTGCAAAGTGGGGATTACCCATCATCATCCAGGAATTTATTCATGGTACAGAATTTAATGTTACCGGGTTGGGCGATGGGAAAGGCAATACCATGGCTGCAGTTGCAATGCGAAAACAATATATCACGGATAAAGGAAAAGCCTGGGGAGGTATTTCCATTGCTGATGAAAAAATTCTGGGTATGACGAGGAAATTTCTCAAGAACACCAAATGGCGCGGCGGATTTGAGCTGGAATTGATGAAGAACAAAGACAATGAACTGTACCTTTTAGAGATTAATCCACGATTGCCGGCATGGATATACCTGGCTGTCGGAGTTGGCCAAAACATACCCGAAGCGCTTGTCAATCTTGCTATAGGTAATACAGTCACACCCTTCAAGGAATACACGATCGGGAAAATGTTTATCCGTTATTCGTGGGATATGATAGTTGACCGTGAAGAGTTTGAGCAGATTTCCGTTTACGGTGAATTGTAAGTGTATTAAGCTACCTAAAAAGAAAAAAAATAAAATGTCACGCAGAGTTTTGCAAAGTTATTCGCAAAGGTTCGCAGAGGGTAAATTCATATTATCAATACTCTGCGTGACTCTGCGATTCATCAGCGAGCCACTGCGGGAAATATTTAAATTATCTTACAAAAAGTAGAATATGGAAAAGATCAGATATGAAAGGCCTGTCATTAAAAAGCTGGAAAGCAACATGCCAAACAAGTTTGGTTCACGAACTGAATATGCGCCGATGACACACATTGATGGTGTTGCCGTAAAAGAATTGATCACCAATTTTGGGTCACCGCTTTTTGTTATTTCAGAAA
The DNA here is from genome assembly GCA_903915465.1 of uncultured Bacteroidales bacterium. Taxonomy (GTDB): domain Bacteria; phylum Bacteroidota; class Bacteroidia; order Bacteroidales; family FEN-979; genus FEN-979. The sequence goes on from CAIWTA010000030.1 coordinate 17,804, forward strand.
AGACAATTCGTTCAACAGTGGCAAAAGCCAAAAAGGCCTTTGAAACACGTTATCCGAAAGTCCAGTTTGCCTGGTCATACAAAACCAATTACCTGAATGCTATCTGCAGCATTTTTCACCAGGAAGGTTCCTGGGCCGAGGTGGTTTCGGGATTTGAATATGACAAAGCCATTTCCTTAGGCGTTGACGGGAAGAAGATCATTTTCAACGGGCCTGAAAAGACCGATGAAGATCTTACCAAAGCCATCAAAAATGATTCGCTGATCCACATTGATCATCTTGATGAATTTTACACCATCGTATCTCTTACGGAAAAGCTGAAGAAAAAACCCCGCGTTGCCATCAGGGTAAATATGGATACCGGTGTATATCCTATGTGGGACAGGTTCGGATTCAACTATGAAAACGGTCAGGCATGGGATGCAATTAATAAGATCATTCATTCAGGTAAGATGGAACTTGTCGGGCTGCATTGTCACATCGGGACGTTCATGCTGGCACCTTCTGCTTATGGTGTAGCTGCCACTAAACTTGCAGAACTGGCGATGTCGGTGAAGACAAAATTTGACCAGGAAATAAGCTATATCGACCTTGGAGGTGGTTTTGCTTCAAAAAACACGTTGAAAGGGTCATATCTGCCGGGAAATGACACCAATCCTACGATTGATGATTTCGCGGAAGCAATTTCCACTGCTTTGTTAAATGCAAACTTCAAAAAAGACAAATTGCCATTACTGATCCTTGAAACCGGTCGCGCATTAATTGATGAAGCCGGATATCTGGTCGGTACAATCATCTCCAACAAACGTTCAAGCGCCGGGCGCAGAACGACTATTGTAGACATCGGTGTGAATATTCTCTTTACTTCCTTCTGGTACGATCACAAGATCACCCCGGCACAGCCATTTACGCACTATTCTGAAGATACTTGCGTTTATGGACCACTATGTATGAATATCGATGTCATACGGGAGAGTGTCAATTTGCCTCTGCTTAACAGAGGAGAACATATCGTGGTTCACACCGTTGGTGCTTATAATATGACTCAATGGATGCAATTTATCTCCCTGCGGCCCAGGATTGTACTCATCGATTTAGATGAAAAATGCCATGTGATCCGTGAAAAGGAAACCTTGGACACCATTACTTCACTTGAAAAAATTCCGGGACATCTGAAAAAATTCGATTTATAATTCTGCGGAATGATTAAACGGCTTAGTAACATCTTTCCCTCTTTCCTGACAAGTATCTTAGATAGCTACACCCAGGTGTTCTTCTCAAACAATAAGCTGTTTGCGTTGATCCTGATCCTTACGACATTCGTTGATCCTTTTGCCGGGATAAGCGGGTTGGTGGCAGTTGTTTTTGCAAACACACTGGCTTACCTGATCGGTTTTAACCGGCAAAATATCAAGGCAGGTTTTTATGGATTCAACAGCCTTCTCGTCGGTCTTGGAATGGGCGTTTTTTATCAGCCCGGTTTTCAATTTTTCATTCTGCTGATCTTTACTTCACTGCTTACATTGTTGTTAACAGTAATGATGGAAGGAGTTATAGGGAAGTATGGATTACCTTTTCTCAGCTTGTCTTTCCTGTTGGGGATCTGGCTCGTGACACTTGCTTCCCGTGAGTTTACCGCCCTTACCATCAGCGAGCGGGGCATCTACCACATGAACGAAATGTATTCCATTGGCGGATTATCCATGGTAAAAACCTATAATTGGTTCCAGGAACTGCCGTTGCATGAATCCATAAAACTATATTTCCGTTCATTGGGAGCCATCTTCTTCCAGTACCATATGTTCGCCGGAATACTGGTAGCTATCGGGCTCCTGATCTACTCCCGGATCGCCTTTGTGCTTTCCCTGCTCGGTTTTTTTTCAGCGTTCTTTTATTACCAGTTTATCGGGGCAAATATTTATGAACTCAGTTATGGTTATATCGGTTTCAATTTTATTCTCACTGCCATAGCTATTGGAGGGTATTTCATTATTCCGTCCGGGTTCTCCTTCCTTTGGGTAATTCTTCTTACACCGCTCATCTCCATCTTTCTTACAAGTACCAATGCAGTATTTGGATTATTTCAGTTATCCGTTTTCTCACTGCCTTTCAATCTTACCGTGCTATTGTTCCTGTATATCCTGAAATTCCGGGATCGCTCATTTACAAAGCCTGAAATAGTGGGGTTTCAGCAGATATCTCCGGAAAAAAACCTTTATTCTCAACTCAATTATAAGGGAAGGTTTGGTAAATATCCTGCCGTTTCAATCGCACTGCCTTTTTGGGGCGATTGGAAGGTAACCCAAGCGCACAACGGACTTCTTACGCATCAGGGTGATTGGAAACATGCATGGGATTTTGAAGTTGTGGATGGTGAAGGACTTTCTTTTGCAGATGATGGACATTTCAGAGAACAATATTATTGTTTCCATAAGCCCGTTTTGGCGCCTGCCGATGGATGGGTGGAAGAAATCACTGATGAAGTAGATGATAATGACATCGGCCAGGTGAACCTTGAACAAAACTGGGGAAACACAATCGTTATCAAACATTTTGACCATTTTTATTCAAAACTCTCTCATCTTGAAAAAGGAAGTTTCAAGGTCAAAAAGAACGATTTTGTAAAAAAAGGTGATATCCTTGCAGCATGCGGAAATTCAGGTCGTTCTCCCATTCCTCATCTTCATTTTCAGCTGCAGGCAAATCCTTTCATTGGATCGAAAACATTAGACTATCCCATCGGACATTTTATTCTGCACAAAAAACTTCAATTCGACCTGAAATCATTCGAAAGACCTGAAACCAACGACCTTGTTTCTAATCTCGAAAAGAACTCCGCCCTTGAAAAATTCTTTCATTTCATCCCCGGACAGAAACTTCAGTTCCAGGCAAAGACATGTACCGGAGATTTTCCGGTTGATTGGGAAGTCCAGGCTGACGCAGTAAACAATTCTTTCATTTATTGCGCGTTTACTAAATCAAAAGCATGGTTCAGGTACGATGGTGACATTCATTATTTCACCTATTTTGAAGGCGACCGGAAATCGTTATTGTACCTGTTTTTTCTTGGCGCTTATAAAGTCACAACAGGTTTTTATAAGAATCTGCTGGTACGGGATTCATTTCCATTGAGCTTAGTGACAAATAAAGGAGTGATTTTCCTGCAGGATTTCATCGCACCATTCTGGCTGTTCATGAAACCGGAATTTGAAATGGAATATGTTAAATTGGAAGATAATTTCACCAATACCAACCTCTTATTACGCTCCACAATGCAACTGAAAATCGGTAAATATGTATTGAGAAAAATCGAATTTGAATTTGAGATTTCACGTAATGGTCTTACAAGCTTATCGATTATCGAAAAAGATAGAAAAGTAGAAGTAAATGCAGTTAAAAGTTAAAAGTCGAAAGTCGAAAGTCGAAAGTAGAAAGTAGAAGGTCGAAAGTCTAAAGTCAAAAGTCAAAAGGTAGAATTGAAAATAAATAACAAATATTTAGTCTTTATTCTTTTCATTGTGGGGCTTCCTTTTATGGCGGTTTCAGGGAATGATTTCAAGTCTGTTGATGAAACGACTTACAGATTGTATGAGGAAAAAAAATGGGACAGCCTGATAGTTGTGGGCAAACAGGCATTAAGAGATAATATCGACTACTATTTCCTGAGAATGAGGTTAGGAATAGCTTTTTATTCAAAGACGAAATATATCCCGGCAGCCGAACATTTCCGCAAGGCAACTGTTTTTAACTCACAGGATCCCGTAGCCTGGGAATACCTTTATAGTTCCTATGTTCTTGCAAACCGGAACAACGAAGCACTTGCCGTGGTGAAAATGATGCCAACAGGAATTCAGGAAAAATACAAGTCGAACAAGAAATTTGTTGAAATGATAAGTTTTGAAGGTGGCCCGACTTTCAGTTCCGACAATAATAAAAAGAATAACCTTGACATCATGAGCCAACCCGCTCCATATGGAGAACAGGATCTTTATGGGAACAATTATTATGGCCAACTTGGCCTGTTGATGAATCTGTCAAACAGGGTGAACCTGAAGGTTGCCTATAATTACCTGAATTTTTCAAAGACAAAATATTTTCAATACACCCAGTATGAAAACATATTAGATTCAGTTTCCCGCTATCCGTGGGGATATGTCAACAATTATCATCCACCAACATTATATTCTCTTGAGTTTCCTTACCATGTCAGGCAGCAGGAACTGAATCTCGAATCAGATATTGTTTTGGGTAATGGTTTCAGAATTGAACCTGCGGTTCATTTCGTTAAGGTCAATTACAATAATATTACACTTAAATATAGCAAAAAGAGTATCATCGATACTTTGGTTTTTGATTCTATAACACCTGTATTCGTTACTGAGGCAGTTAAAAAAGAGAATTATTCCGTTATCCAGAATGACACAAGTTTTATCAACTATGTCATTTCTCTTGGGATATCGAAAGACTTTTCAGTATTCAACATTTGCCTGAATGGAAGCTTCGCGAACCTCAATAATAAAAAACAGTTTCAGGTGGGCGGATCTTTCACCTTCTATCCATTTGGGAACCTTAATTTTTATGGTACTTCTTCAGCAACAGGTTTTTTTCAGAAAAAAGATAAAAGACTGATTTTAGCTCAATCGCTTGGCGGGAAAGTATTTAAAAAACTCTGGCTTGAAGGAAATGTGATCTATGGCGACCTTACCAATGCCAATATTGCCAATGGAAGCATTGTTTATAACAATGCCGATAAAATCGATTATCGTATTGGCGGAAATCTGATCTGGTTGCTTTCAAAACATTTGGAACTTTCTCTTGTTTACCAATACTTTCAGAAAGAAAGCTCTACGGTTTACTATCTCTTTGATGGAACAACCCTCCCTTCGTCCACAACTATGCAAATCCAGAATAATAAATATCACACAAACACTATAATAATTGGAATTAAATGGAAACTCTGAGAAAAAATCTGAATTGTTTTTTGTTTTTCGTTTTTGGTCTGATACTATCGTTAAACCTGCATGCCCAAAGTGATTTAAAAATCATTGAGAATGCATTTGAATCAAGCTATGCCATGGAAACGAAAGCTGAATATGCAAATGCTGTTGCTACCGTCAAAGCTGTTTACAACGAAAATTCTTACGAGATTAATCTCCGGTTAGGCTGGTTGACTTATTTATCCGGGTTATTCACAGAATCAACTGCTTATTACCAAAAGGCTATAAAAATCCGCCCCTATTCCATTGAGGCGAAGTTCGGTTTTGCTTATCCTGCATCAGCCATCGGAAACTGGGATCAGGTTTTAACACAATACCAGGAAATTCTGAAAATTGATCCGCAGAATACATTGGCAAATTACCGGATGGGGTCGATTGCTTATGGTAAAAACGATTTTGCATCTGCAGAGAAATATCTTGAGAAGGTAGTAAACCTTTATCCTTTCGATTACGACAGCAACATCCTCTTTGCCTGGACCAATTATAAATTGGGTAAACTTCGCGAATCTCAAGTTCTGTTCCACAAGGTTCTCCTTATTAAACCGAAGGATTCTTCGGCAATGGAAGGATTGGGACTGATAAAATAAAGGCGTCTGGCGCTATCTAATCAATCTTTTCGCTCAGGCGCGAGGCCTCTTCGCCGCCACGCAGCTGCGTCTTCCTCTATCTCACTGCGTGAGATTTCCGGCTTCGCCGGAACCGAAGAATCCGAATGCTGCTTATGCGGCGACTGTTAATCTTTTTTTTAATAGTAAAGTTAATCCCACCTTTACATTAAAACCTATCAACTCATAAACTCATCAATTATTTGAAACGAGGCCCGCCGGCCTGAGGCAAAAGACTGCACAAAAAAAAAGGCGGCCTTCTGGGACGCCCTCTTATCAGCCTAACGAGTAAGGAAAACTCTTTGTGAATAAACGCTGTTGTCGGTTACAACTTTCACCAGGTAATACCCATCAGCCAAACCAGGTTGAAATTTGTTCAGAATCCCACTGGTTAAATTTGAATTGAACAGCTCAGCACCAATCATGTTGTAAACCGTGACAACACCTTTCATATTCAGGTTATTTAATGCCTTGATATAAAGATTATCCTGGTATGAATAAATCTGAACATCCTGAACATTTTGTGCTTCCTGAATACTAAATGCAGCATCGTTAAAATGCAACAGGAATCGATTGGGATCATCGTTGACGCTATAGTCGAAATTATACACAGCATTCGGTCTCAGATCCTGGGTATAATTCAGCTTAAGATCTTCAAGATCAATTGTTACCTGCGAAGAAAAACTTTCGATCTGATTAAACAAAAGCGTATAACCGGAATTGAAGCCGGCTTTGAATGATAATGGAACAGTTACATGGTTGATAACGTCCGGTAAGGCATTAATACAAAGCGGATTGTTGCCCGATAACTCCGAATAAATTTGGGGCAGTCCTGATCCGCCAAAAAATTTATGACCATCAAATTCATCTTCACCAGCAGATGCCTCTTTGACAAACTTCACTACCATCTCATCCACCAAGTTGCCTTTTACAGCCTTGATCCTTAAAGAATTGGTTGTGGGTGCAGCAGAATTTTTAAGAAACGCAGCATTTCCATGAACCCGGGCAGCATTATTCACCGTCAGGGATCCTCCGGCAGATTTTAAAACGGGGTCATGTATGACCATGACCCAGAATCCCTGTGTCGCAGGGATAAATCTTCGGCCACCCAACAGACTATCAGGAGGATCGGAGCCATGAAAATATGCATATTGTCCATTTACAAGCGTACCATCCACATCATGGTAAACCCAGAACTCATTAGTGATTCTGGTTTTTGTCCAGCCAGCAGATAACATCCAGTCAACTGAACAAGGATAAGGGTTTCCGACAAGGTTAAATCCTGAAGTTGCATCATCATTTACCCTGGTTAGTGCGTAAGGGCCAATTGAGCCATTGTTCAGTCCATTCACTCCACTTCCTGTAAACACTTCTGTTTCACTCGAAGGATAGTCATCAACAAAGAAACCTTGCATTGGCGTCAGCGGATAATCCGTTTCCACAATATTGACCCACGCGGTTGTTGGTTCATTCCACCTGTAAAGGTAATCGCCAAGATAAACGCCACCTGAAGTTTCTGAAGGAACTGGAGAAGAACTCTGATGCCACCTGGTACCTGTCAGGTATTGTTCAACCACAGCACCACCGGCAGGACTCACACTGCTGCTAACGTTTGCGTCGATCACCAGCGAACCGCTACCAGCAGCAGTGGATTGAATGGTGATCTTTCCCGTCCCATCAATTGAAATTTTTCCACCATCTTTCACAGTCACCTTCGCCCCGGGTTCAAGTGTCATGCCCTGTCCAAAAACCTGGTAAAACCCTGGTAAAAGGAACAGGATTAAAATAAATATTTTCGCTTTCATTGGATATGGGTTAAGAATTATTAATCACCTGATTAAAAATGAACTAAGATTTCTTAGGTTACTATTCCGGTTTCTTTTCCAAGTACAGTTTCATGTCAGAAATCGTGGGATTAGTAGCTTCACTGGTACATGTTATCCAGAAAGTTAGAACATCGCTTGCTGCAAGGCTGACATACCAAAAGTAAGGAAGAGATACGTAATTTGTTGAACCAGATGTGCTTATCCTGTTACTGCCTGGAATCCCGGTAGCGCTACCATTTTTGTACATCATCACTCTCCAGTCCGACCCGTTGTTTCCAGAAAGAGTTAGTACCAGGTCAACTTTGTAATCGCCTGCTGTTGAAATTGTTATCGTACTATTGGATATTGCTAAACCATCTGCCTCACTGACAGTCATTGCCGGACTCGGGACAATTTGGGTGTAAACATTCTGTGCTACAGTGGGAGTATAAGATCCAGAGGTAAAGTAACAAGCTCCATGTATGAAATTATAGGTTAGCAGTCCGGTCATTTGGACATTCCCAGACGCATCGATAGTCATCCGGTTGGTGTTATTCGTCCAGAATTTCATTGCTGCATTTTCCTGGTTATTGATATTTACGCTTTTGTCTGTAGGAAGATCGATCTTAAAACCGTACGCACTGCCGGTGCCGGTTGATGACCCATTAGTTAGCTGAAAAATATCACCGCTGGTAGCGGTTTTATGAACATGTAACAATGTACTGGGCGAGGAGAATGAAGCATCATCAGTTACCAGTACTTTCTGTGCATACGTGTGGCTGAAAAAGCCAACGCACAGTAAAACTAACATGATTGATAGAATCTTTTTCATGACTGATTTTTTTAATTTACAACTATGTTAATAATCACTTTTGGGGAGGATATACAACTCTTTCTATGCATGGAACCTGCATCTTCTGCTCAAAACATGTGCCAAAAAGCTGGAAACGTTATATCATTTCTGAACAATCCGAATAAATATCTGATATTGTAGTACATATAAAAATAAATAAGTGTGGGAAAAAAGCAAATAGCTGCATTCATTCCCATAGCACGCTTTAATACCGAGTACATACTCGTTTTTAATGCAATAAATTCCTGTTGTCTGAATGAAAAACCTCTGGTGGAGTTAGAGTCTGTTTAAAATTCTTTTAACATTCAGTTGACCCCCTTCGGGGTTCTTATTTGGTTCTTTCATTCTGCCTCCGGTTGCACCGGAGGTTATAAAGATTAAAGTCCTTCGGACTTTCTTAACATGAAAACCCTGAAAGGGGTTTAATTTGAGTAACCGCGGGTGTAACCCGCGGAAAATGTAATAATTACAAATTGACTTTCCTTGTAAACACCCCGTTGGTTGAGATCATCTTAACAATATAATTCCCTTTGCTAACCGAAGGCCTGAGAGTGATAATTCTGTCACTGTTTACTTTTACTTTCATCATTTCCTTTCCTAAAATGTCGTAGATATAAACTTCACCCTTCAAAGGTTCTCCATCCTTTGATTGAATATATATGCAATCATTATAGGAATAGATCTGAACAGCACCTGAATTATTCAGCTCATTTACTTTAAATGAAGGGTTGTAGAAATGAAGCAGGAATCTGTCGGGATTATCAATCGTATCGTAGGTAAAACTGTACTCCGGGTACATTCTCAGGTTCTGCGTAGTGTTTAATTTCAGATCCTCAAGATTGATGGAAATATTATCCGGGAAACTTCCGGCTTCACTTGCATTAAGAAGATAATCTCCAGGAATACTGACATAAAAGCCCATAGGAACAGTAAAATTCATTTCTGTAAAAGAAAGCGCATTCACCGTCACCATTGTATCCCTTATCTTTGTATAAATCTGTGGTGCGTCTGCATTGCCATGAAATTTTAATGCATCATAACCAGGTTCATAATAACCATTTCTTTCAGGATTAAAATAGATTGAAAGTTCGTCGGAATATTGATTGACTGTTCCTGTTGCCTTAATGCGAAGCAGATCTGGAATCAATTCTGCTTCCTTCCAGAATGGCTCTGATAACGTATGCGTTCGTGCAGCATTAGTAAATCCTACTGATCCGCTGTTTTGCTGTGGAGATGGATTTGTTCCGCTGTTGCAATGAACAAAAAAGCCCTGCATTGGAGGAATGTATTGTGAATGTGTTCCTCCTCCTCCTGAAACCCAGACCTTATAATTACCTGAGCCACTCAGATCCCAGAACCAGGTAGCCGATTCAGCTCCGGTATATGCCAATTGAGAAGCATCAAGTCCTGAAGGATAAGGATTTCCAAGTAAATTCCAGCCATTATAATCAGAAGAACCTGCATTCCATGTCCTGGTAACATTGATGTTTTGATTTCCGGTGTTCAGCGACCCGGTAAATAATTTTGTCGAAGTGTTATTGACCCATACTGCAAATCCTTTCATTGGATCCAACAAAATATCAGTTGGAATGATGAATTCATATTTATACAAAGGTTCGTTGTATTGCATAAGATACTCTGTCAAAAATATTCCGGATTGGCCGGCAGTTATCGGAGAAGACACCATATGCCATTCGCTCTCAGATCCTGAATTTGTGAGGTATCTTTGCACTGTTGCCGTTCCGCTTCCGCTAATGCCATTGTCAATAAATGAAGCAGAACCACTTGCATTAGATTTTAGCACTAAACTTTCCCCTGAGCCGAGGGTTGTGGTGCCATTTACCGTAAGGTTTTTTGCCGGATTGATTATCATTGAGCCATCAACCACTGTGAGGTTGCCATTTACATTTGTATTTACATTAAAAACTGCTCCATAAACGTTTGAGATTGAAAGATGATTAAATGTAAGAGCTGTTGTTCCGGAAATTGTCTGTTCATCGGGACCATTCATCACCACAGTTCCTCCATTGGCGGAAAAAGTCGCAGCTATTGTCATATCCCCATAGATGGAAAGGGAGGAAGCAGGCATGGTCTTGGTTCCGGAACCACTTAGAAACAGGTTATGATATCCGGGGGTTAATCCATTTGGGTTTACTATTGCCTGACTGCCGCCATTATATTCTATATTGTTATCGAATATCGCAGCATTGAGGGTTCCATCATTGGTTAATGTTCCGGAAATTTGTGTTGATGAGTTGGTCGTCATTGTCAATCCTGAACCATTTAAGAGTGAAAGGTTGAAAAAACTGGTATACCCATTTATGGTTGCACTCGCGTTTGAAAATTTGACTGTGCTGGTACCTGCGTTAAAAGTTCCTCCGACATTGTTCCATGCGCTACTGCCACCATTTATGGTTAATTGTGCAGATGAAGCCGAATTCAAAATACCTGCAGCATCAATGGTTAAGGTTTTTATTTCGGTTACACTGGGTAAAGTCGGAGAGTTTAGCGTTGTTGAAGCGTCCGGAATGATAATATTTTTATCTGATGATGGTCCTGCATTTGGGGTCCAGTTTTCAATACTGGTCCAGGAGTCAGATACCGATCCATTCCATGTCAGCGTTGATGTGGTACTATACTCATCAAGTGTAATATTTTTATTTGCATCCCAGGTCGATGTGAAGTAATTGCCCACGTTAATATTTGAAAGAGCAATCCAATTATCTGTTGAATTATAAGCCGACCGTCCGTATTCCAAATTCGGTGTTGGTCCGACCCACAAAACCAAATGTCCTTCATCATTTCCGTTGAGTTCGGAATCGAGGTAGTGAATTGAGAATACAGCTTTGGTACCACTTCCGCCGGTTTGAATAACCTGTATTTCGCGAGCTATTGCTCCTGAACTCCAGGAAGGTACTGTTCCAATAGTGATCTTCGCGCTCATTTGAGTCGGCATTGTTCCTTCGGTAGGGAAATATGCTGTTGTAAACTCATTTCCAAAAGTATAAGTAACTCCTGAAACGATGCTGCCTCGTGTTACAATTCCTGTAACATCACCAATTCCAGTAGTGGTGGCTGATGCGCCCATGGTCAGTGTTTTCATCGCAGAACCATCCCACATATCGAGGCTGCCTTTGGTAGACGATGGGTTCTCACTTTGTAAATGGAGCAGGCCATTTACAGTAAAATCACTGCTTGAGGTAACGCCGCCTGTAGCGTTTATGGTTAAATTATTGACATCCCCCGAAAAAATTGAGACAGGAAGCGTTATGGCAGTGGTATTGGTAAAAGTTAAAGTAGCTGAAGAATTACTTGCATCAATAGTACCGCTTGTTCTTACGGGCGAACTTCCTGATAATGTTAATGTATTTGCACCAAGATTAAATGTTCCTGATGATAACTCCAACAGTCCGTTTACCATCACGTTTTGATTGCCAAGCATAACGCCGCCGGATCTGTTAATTGTGAGATTATTAACGGAAGGGGTGGCGGTAAATAGATTATCTGGACTTGTGAAGGCGCCTGTACCTCCAAAACTCAATGAAGAGAGGGGACTTACTTCAATATAACCGGAAGTTTTACTGATTGTTCCGTTAATTCCCAGGGTTGTTGCTCCTACACTGAGATTGCCGCTGGTAAGTGTAAGCAAATTATTTATATTTTCATTGGCGAGAAGTATAACTCCATTGCTGTTGTCGATGGTCAACTTGTCGAATGTTGTTGTGGCAGTTCCGTAAACCGACTGAGCTGAAGCGCCATTCATCGAAATAGTATTTCCTGCTGAGGCTGTGAAAACGCCGCTATTGTCAAAGTTTCCTCCAATGGCGTGAGTAAAGTTTCCGGTAATGAATGTTGATCCGGATTCGATGGTCAATTCTCCTCCAACGGTTATCGCAGCGCCGGCAGTTGCTGTGACAGTTCCGGATGTGGTGAAATCCCCGGCAACCGACAGAGCAGTTGCGGGAAGTGATTTTGATCCGGAGCCACTTAGGATAAGGTTGTAATAACCCGGAGTAGGTCCGTTAGGATTAATAATAATCTGGTCAGTACCATTGAATTCGATAGTGTTGGGTAATAAAGCAGCTTTTAAAACGCCTGTTCCTTCCAGGGCCAGGGTACCGGCAATACGCATAATATTTCCGGACTGTGCTGTCAACCCTGCGCCATTGGCAATTGTTACATTATAGAAATTGGTTGGATCAGCCATGGTGGCATTTGCGTGGGTAAAGATCACAGTGCTGGTACCCGCGTTGAACGTTCCCAAGTTAAGCCATGCGCCAGTGCTGCCGGCAACAGTCATTGTTGTTGTTGCCCCACCATCAAGTATTCCTCCACTCTGTATTGTTATTGTCTTCACAAGGGCTGATGGACTCGAAGGTAAAACCGGATCATGTAAGGTTGTGGAAGCGTCAGGAATCACGACAGAGCTGGTTAGACCGGGTATTACACCTCCTGACCAGTTATTTTGATCGTTCCAGTCAGTGCTGGGTGTTCCTTGCCATGTAAAATCCGCAGATTCTTTGTTTGATAACCCCCAGGGGTGATCGTCGAAAGCAGTACCAAAGTAGGTTATACTACGATTGGAAATGGCAACCCAGTTTTCGGTTATACTCTGGTTTGCCTTACCATGTTCCTCCACAATAGGAGGAATGTCATTAGGGTGATAATCCCATATTACCAGGTTACTTTCAATATTTGATTGAAGTTCGCTATCAAGATAGTGCAAACTCAACGTTACAGTTGTACCTGAGCCGCCGGTACGGATAATATCATAGGTTCGCTGCACAGCAGTGCCTTTCCATGAAGGAGCTGTACCTATTCCGATCTTAAAACTGATATCTGCTGGCATCGTTCCGCCGGCAGCAATAGTCATTGTTGTAAACTGGTTCCCGAAAGAATAATCTGTACTTGCCACAAATGAAGAACGTTTCACAATCCCGGTAACATCGCCAATACCTGTGGTGGTAGCATTTGCGCCCATGATGAGGGTGTTTGTGCCTAAGTCAAGGCTGCCTTTTATGGCTGATGGATTTGCACTTTGCAGGTTGAGGACACCATTTGTAGTGAAATCGCTATTCGCTGTGATACCTCCTGCACCATTAATCGTCAGATTATTAACATTCCCTGTGAAAATTGAGGCAGGAAGTGTTATGGCAGCAGCATTGGTAAAAGTTAAGGTAGCACCGGCATTGCCCGCATCAATTGATCCGGTTGTTCTTGTGAGCGAACTGCCTGATATGGTTAATGTGTTTGCGCCAACCGTTAAGATTCCGTTGGTTAATGCAAGTGTACCGCCAATACTCACTGAACCGCCCAGAGTAATCCCATTTGCACGATTTAATGTCAGGTTGTTTAGCGAAACAGCAGGTAATGATGTACTTGCACCGCTGCCACCAATTGAAATATTAGTTGAACTGCCACCGGTTAATGTGCCTGATGTTGTGGTAATGGCTCCATTAAGCGTTAATGTATTTGCCCCGATTGCAAAAGCGCCGCTTGTCAGCGTTAAAGTTTGGGGTATCGTTAAATCATTATTTAATGCTAATCCGTTGGCGTTGTTTATTGTCAGACCATCAATAATATTGCTTACAAATGCTCCGGAAGGAATGCTTTGTGCCGATGTTCCGGCAAACACAACAACCGATGAAGTTGCGGTGGCATCTATCTGAGCTCCATTAGAAAAAATCAGGTTTCCGTTTATTGTGAGTTGTTTCCCATTAACCACCAGCTTATCGGTACTTTGTGCGTTTGTGATATTGCCGACAGTTCTGTTTTGGTCCAACACGCAATTGCGGTCTGGATTTGCAGCAAAAATTATGTCAGCTCCATCTGGAGGGACTGCGCCACTGGTCCAGTTACCGGCAGTAGCAAAATCGGTGCTAGTGCTGCCTTGCCAGGTATAATTATTGGCTTCCAAAGCCCCTATTTTGGGCGTGGCGCCTCTGGTAAGTCCGGCATAATCGGTCGTGATACCCGTGCCTGAAATGCCAGGCATTACAGCAGAAGTATAATAATTAACTGCAGATGTACCTCCCGGAGTGGTAAAGCCGGGGTTGATAGCTAAGCTATTTACATCCTGACTGGTTCCAAGTTTCCAGGCGGTTAAGTCAGCTTTCTCCAACGTACTTATCTTGCCAAGCACAGTACCTGCAAAATAGTAATCGTTATAATCAATAGTTAAACCAGCAACACCTGCCAAAACGATAGCATAATGTTTTCCTGTACTGCCTCCTGAGCGGGCATTATCCAATATATTATTTCGATAATTTCTGGTAGAAGTATTGTTTGCATTATTTAACGCTGCAGTTGACGAAGTTATCCCGGAAGAAACACTTCCTCCAATATATATCGTATTAAAATACAAGTTGACAGTATTGCCGGCAACCGTGCCATCCCAGATACCATTTATTTGATAACCAAGGGTAGTGCCTCCCAGATTGATAATATTGTTTGCACAAGTAACAAGATTGCCGCTGTTCATTGCAATTCCATCTATAGAAGATCCGACATTTGTGGATGAAATGGATAAGCTGTGAATAAAGTTTCCTGAAACTTCATGGGAACCTGTTGTTGGACCTGCATAATACATTCCATACACATCCACTCTGGCAGTGGCGTTTGTATTAAATAAATCATAAATGGTGTTCCCGCTGATTGTTTGTGTTGTTCCGGCAGTAGTGGCAATTTGAGAAATTCCAACTAATGAAGCATTGGATGCTGTCCCAGACTGCGCGCTTGAAGTCGAAATATTTCTTACGGTATTGTTTGTTATGGTATTTGAACCTCCTGTAGTGACAATGCCCCTGGTTCGTGTACCAGTATTTGTTCCTGAATAGGCATTGCAGAGATTCGCTATGATATTCCCAGACATAATAATAGTTCCGATGGAAGAGCTATATATTCCATAAATATCTTGTTTCTGAGGCGACAATGCAGCTGAGGAACTTGTATAGATACTGTTCGGTGTGGTTCGGCTTCCAATCAGGTTATTGCTAAAGGTGGTTGTTCCTGTTACAGATCTTACGTAAACTGATTCACAACCATGTGAATAATAATTTGAACCTACCGTTGTTATCGACCCTATATTGTTGTCAGAGATAGTTACGGTTCCATTACTGTTCTGGATCATTCCATGCGAAGTAGAATACCCATTTAATTGTCCATCAAAAATAACGGAAGGTGCAGATGTGTATCCAATCCCGCCACTATTTAGCGTGATACTGGTAACGACACCGCCGGTTAAATTTGCAGTCGCAGTTGCGGGAGTTGTACTGCCGGATACTGAAAATGTAATCAGGGGTGCTGTTGTGTAACCGTTGCCACCACCAATAAGCGTGATAGCAGTAACCACTCCTCCGCTTATGGTAGCAGTTGCTGAAGGTAACGGAGTGGTAATTGTTATAGAACCTGTCCCTGTTGTTGCCCCGATGGTATTGCCGGTAACATTAACAACACCGGAATTGATAAAAATTCCGTCCCACGGATTATCTTCAACACTTGTATAATTAATATTTTGAATGATATTATTTTCCACGATACAAGGGATAGAAGGGCTACCGGTAATGTATATCCCACAAAAATAATGGGCAGTATTTGAATTGACCGTAAAAGGAGAACCTCCACAAAGCGGGGCACTGCCACCAATACAATTTCCACTGATGAGGTGGTTGGTGGATGATGTAACCCGGATGATTTGATAGGTGAATGCGCCTGTAGGTACGAATGGTATAGTTGTTTCGAAGAAGCTGTTGCCAGAAACAGTCCAATTGTTTGTAAATCCACCAAGTTGAATGCCATTAGAAGAAACACCAACATTCAAAAAATTATAAATATTATTGTTGCTAATGGTGTTTCCACTATTTTCATGTCCTGCAGTTCCGTAAGAAAAAACGGCATTCAACGGACGTCCTTCTGCGTTGCTGGTAATATTGTTTCTGTCAATCGTATTCCCATTATTTCCATTACCGGATATTGATGTAGAAAAAAAGATAACAGCATTCGAGCCATTAGTTTCTGAACCTTTTATTGTACAATACTTCACGGTATTGTTTTCGGCAGAGTTGAGAAATCGGATCGTTGCTGAAGAAGTGCTTGTGTTTGTATTGGTAATTATCAGGTCTATTGCAGAACCTGATGCATTCACCCTTCCATCGATGGCTACATTATCGGCACCATTTAAATTGAGCACTGTTCCGGCAATATTGCCACCAATTGTGTAACCTGTATTTGTGGGATAAATATTGACCGAAGTATAACTTGCACTACCGCTTCCACTGGCATTAAGCACGGCCGAAGCTGTTTCGGTGGTGCTACCGGTTATTTGCAGGGTGATCGCCCCGTTAATGGTTCCGGCATTAATGGCATCGAAAGCGAGTTTCAATGTTGCATAATTGGCACCCGCTCCACCAACTGTTTTTGAGGTTTGTCCCTGGGCTATTCCAACCCAAAATAACAGCGTAATTGTAAGCGAAATGGAGTGTTTCATATACAGTATGCTTTTGGGGATTTAAGTATTAACATCAAAGCTATTTTAGTATAACCTCCAAGAATCTGATTTTCAAACATTTTACTCAAACTTTTCAACAAGTGGGGGACTAAAAAGTAAAAAACAAAATGTCACGCAGAGTTTCGCAAAGTTTTACGCAAAGTTACGCAGAGTTAAAATTCATATAATCAATATTC
>CAIWTA010000031.1 GCA_903915465.1 uncultured Bacteroidales bacterium
ACGAGGATTTTTAGTGAATTTCGTGCAGCGGTGACTTTTCTTTGGTACTTTCTTTTGGTGGAAGCAAAAGAAAGTACAATTGACCAAAAAGTTATTATTTTTGAAGTTCCTATAATTTCCTTGAGGTGGGGCACTCTGCGCAATAATCTGCGGAACTCCGCGAGAACCATTTAAGTTATCAGTTTTTATGTTCCTAATTATTTTTATTAGGAGAAGACTTTGTGGTAAAAAAAACCAACAAGCAAGTCCTTTCGATTTCACGCAATTCCCTGGGGGGATTCCCGCTCAATGTTTTCCAGCAATTTTGAAAGTTCCGAGGGCGTAACATTGACTGACAAATTTCCTTCAATGCAGTAGCTGATTGTTCCTTTCTCTTCGGAAACGATGATGGCGATGGAATCCGACTTTTCTGTGATTCCGACTGCTGCACGATGGCGTAATCCGCAATGGGGGGGAATAGAAGAATTACTGCTCAGTGGAAGAATGCAACGTGCCGCACGGATCGTCCCTCCGGAAATAATGACAGCTCCATCATGCAATGGGCTGTTCTTGAAAAAGATTGTTTCCAGCAGGAATTCCGAGATTCTGGCGTCAACCACCTGGCCGGTTTCCACATAGGCTTCCAGTTCATTCAGGCGTGCGATCACAATCAGCGCTCCGGTCCTGGTATCTGCCATTTTTTTACACGCCTTGACAATAGTATCTACATGAAGGTTGATGGGATTCTCAATCTTAAATTTCCAGAAAAGTAATCGTTTCCTAGATGTTTTTATGATCCTGGTATTGCCAACCATCAATAAAAACTGACGGATTTCTGGCTGAAATACAACAATCAATGCGATGAATCCCACACTTATAAACTGACCCAGGATCTCACTCAACAGTTCCATCTGGAGCGCCCTGACGATTCTCCATATCAGATATACAGCAATGATCCCGATAAAAATGCGGATGGCTGCAGTTCCTTTGACTAAATTATAAACTTCGTAAAGTAAAAAGGCAAAAAGAATGATATCGATAACATCAATAAGAGAAATTTTAAAAAGACCGGTGAGAAAAAGTGGAATCAATGAAGTTTGATGATTAGGAAGTTTGAACAAAAGTAGTTAATAAATTCAGGAATTCAACGCCTCAACCAGCTTGATTGCCTCCATTGCTTCTTTGACATCATGTACCCGCAGGATATCAGCCCCTTTCATCAGGGCTACGGTATTCAGGACGGTGGAACCGTTTAACGCCTCAGTTGGCTGGATATGCAATACTCTGTTGATCATCGATTTTCTTGAGATACCGGCCATCAGCGGGTAACCAAATTCCCTGAAAGAATCGAAAAAAGCCAGGAGACGATAATTATGTTCCACACTTTTTCCAAATCCAAACCCGGGGTCGAGAATAATTTGATGATATGTTTTTGGAAATTTGGAAAGTTGTTGCAGGAAAAAATCCTTTACTTCTTTCAGGACATCCTTGTAATGCGGGTTTATCTGCATATCGGCCGGAACGCCCTGCATGTGCATCAGAACATAGGGAATATTTGCCTGTGAAACAACCTTCATAATCTTTTCATCAAACCTCCCGCCATAAATGTCATTGATCATACCGGCCCCGTTATCAATGGAGGCTTTTGCCACCTTCGACAGATGTGTGTCGACCGAAAATATGGTTTTAGGAAAATAACATTTTAGTGCCTTTAAGGCTGGTAATAGCCTTCCAAGCTCTTCTTTCCCGCTCACCGGATCAGCCCCGGGCCGCGTTGAAACTGCACCAATATCAATTATTGAAGCACCTTCCGATAGCATTTTTTCCGTTTGTTTCAGCTGTGCAGTCTGAGTCAGATAGCTCCCTCCATCATAAAATGAATCGGAAGTGATGTTCAGAATCCCCATCACAACCGGAGTTTTAAGATCAAGGGCAATTCCGGCGCAGTCAAGGAGCTGTTTTCCTGGTGTATCAGATGTTGGCATTAATAAAGGATTTTAATCTTTTTATGGGTCAATTCCCCGTATCTTGCTGCGCATTTATTCTTTGAGAATGAAGGAATTCAGAAGGAATTCAGAATTATATTTTGTTTTTTTTCTGCATTCCTGCATTCTGCATTCTGATACCGCGTTGCTTTCTGCAGGGTAGTTCATTTGGAGTTGTTGATTCCTTAATTCAAGTCTTACTATTCAAAAGATTACGATCAATTATGAGTTTTATTGTGACGATAGAGAAGGCAATGTAAAAATTTCAAATGCCGGCAATACGATTTTCATTCCCATATTCGTCATTTTTAAAATTGTTCTTATCTTTAACCGGCAATTTTTCAAGTTTTAATACTTCTATGGACGAAATAGAAAATACAGGGGATCAGTTTGAAAGGATTATCCGGAAATGCCGTCAAATCTTTCTTACTAAGATGAAGGATTACGGCAGCGCCTGGAGGATCTTACGTACATCTTCAATTACTGACCAGATCTATATTAAAGCCAACAGGATACGAAGCATAGATACCAAAGGCATTCAGAAGGTAAACGAAGGAATTGTTCCCGAGTATATTGGAATTGTAAATTATTCTGTCATGGCATTGATCCAATTAGAACTTGCCGGGAATCAGGAATTAGCCATTGATATTAAGGAAGCTGAAACCCTTTACAATAAATATATTTATATGGCGCGGGACCTCATGATGAATAAAAATCATGACTATGGCGAAGCATGGAGAGAAATGCGTCTCAGCTCGCTTACTGATATCATCCTGATGAAACTGATGCGGATCAAGCAGATTGAGGATAATAATGGAAGAACATTTATCTCTGAAGGGGTGGATTCTAATTATTTCGACATCATAAACTATTCAATTTTTGCGTTAATTAAGCTGGAAGAATAACCTCAATACGAATTTCATATGAAGATATTTCGCACCATCTGTCGTATCCTTATCGGGATAGTCTTTGTTTTTTCTGGTTTTGTGAAAGGAATCGATCCGATGGGGACAGTTTTCCGGATGGAAGATTATTTTGTCGCTTTTGGGATTCCCTGGGCCAGCCACTTTGCATTGCCACTAACCATCATTCTTTGCATGCTCGAATTCGTGATCGGATTCAGCCTTTTGTTTAACCTTTGGATCAAGAGGTTGTCAATGATTCTACTTCCGCTGATGATTTTCTTTACGGTTCTTACCTTTTTTGATGCGGCTTTTAATATTGTTCCCGACTGTGGTTGCTTCGGAGATGCACTGAAATTGACTAACCTGGAAACATTCTTGAAAAATATCGTGCTGATGGTGTTTGTGATTCCTATTTTTATGCAACGGAAGAAATTTAAAAGTTTATTGCCTGGCTGGGTGCAAGTGTTTTTGGTTTTTCTTGTGTGTGTTTTATTTGCCGGGACTTCAATCTATTCGTACAGACATCTTCCACTGATAGATTTTATGGCATGGAAAGTCGGGAATCAGGTGAATAAGGTAAATACTACCACTGTGAAATTTTATGTCACATATAAAAATAAAAAGACAGGTGAAGAAATGGAATATCTGACTCCCAATTATCCCTGGAATGACTCGGTGTGGATGTCGGAATGGGTTTTTAAAAGCCAGCGGGCAGATGATCCGAACCGGGGACAAGCAACAAGTCTGAGGATTGAAGATGAAAGGGGGGTCGACAATACAGCTTTGGTCCTGGATAACCCAAATCTGCAATTTCTCCTAATAGCCTACGATCTTTCATCAACAGATGCAAAGGCTTTCAACCGGATCCTGCCATTTTATAAAAAAGCCGTTACCAACGGTTATTCATTCATTTGCGTCACCAATTCGGTTTCATCAGAATTGAAGAAATTCAGGATTGCAAACGGTACAGCTTTCGACTATTACCTTGCTGATGATGTAGTTCTCAAAACAATGGTTAGGTCAAATCCCGGTCTTATTCTCCTTAAAGGTGGAAAAGTCTTGGCAAAATGGCATTATAATGATTTCCCTTCTTATGAAGAAGTGAGCAGAAAATTTAACTAACCGGAAACTGAAACCATTGAACCAAAAAGGAATCCTGTATGGGTAAATTCATCCTTAAACGGTTGTTGTACGGTTTCCTGGTGTTACTTGGTGTTATCACAATCAATTTTTTTCTGTTCAATGTACTCCCTGGTGATCCCTCCCGTATGATCCTCGGGCAAAGAGCTGACATTACTTCCATTAATGCTATTAACAAAGATCTTGGCAGGGATAAACCGCTGGTATCTCAGTTCTTGAACTACCTTAACGACCTTTCTCCGCTTTCTCTACATAATCAGGTAAACCCAAAAAGCTATTGGTACCTTGATCAGCAAAAATATGGCTTTGCCATAAAACTCATCCCTCTGTCTAAGGAAAATGTCCTCGTGTTGAAAGCGCCTTATCTGAGGCGATCCTATCAATCGAAAAAGCCAGTTAGTGAAATTTTAATCGATGGTTTTATCAACACGGCTATCCTTGCTGTCGTTTCGATGGTATTTGCCACAATCATCGGGATTCTTGTCGGCATTCTTTGCGCAGCATATAAAAATCGGTTCATCGACAGGATTTCGCTTATTTTTTCAGTATTGGGAATGTCGCTTCCTTCATTTTTTGCTGCCGTACTTAATGCCTGGATCTTTGCATTTGTTTTAGCAAGTGTGACACATTTGAATATGGCAGGAAGTCTTTTTTCGGTTGATGATTTTGGCAACGGTGAATATCTTGATCTGAAGAACCTGATCCTGCCTGCTTTTACTCTTGGTATCAGGCCGCTGGCAATTGTGATAGCGCTGACACGTAATTCCCTTCTGGAAGTGTTGTCACAGGATTATATCCGGACAGCCCGTGCCAAAGGACTAAGCAACAGCAGGATACTGTTTAAACATGCCTTAAAGAATGCCTTGAACCCTGTGGTCACAGCAATGTCGGGTTGGCTGGCATCACTGCTTGCAGGAGCTGTTTTCGTTGAATATATTTTCGACTGGAAAGGCATCGGGTTAGTCATTGTGAATGCTCTCGAAAAATATGATTTTCCGGTATTGATGGGAGCTGTGCTTTTCATCTCAATCATCCTCGTGATCGTTAATATACTTGTCGACATCACATACGGAATGTTAGATCCAAGAGTCAGGGTGCAATAACAGTGTAAAAACAAATTTTAAATGAAAATATTATGAGAAAGAAAATTGTTGCCGGTAACTGGAAAATGAATAAAACATTCATTGATGCTGAAGAACTGATATCAGATATTGCAGATTTGCTTGAAGAAATTGACCTTGGAAATACGGAGGTTATTATTTGTCCGCCATTTTTGTTTCTGGAGATTGCAACTGATATTGCCGAAGAAGCGAATTACAGCGTAGGAGCTCAGAATATGAGTGATCAGGAAGCAGGCGCATTTACCGGTGAAATTTCCGGAGCAATGCTTGCATCCATGGAAGTCGAGTATTGCATCATAGGCCATTCTGAAAGAAGAAAATACCATCACGAAACGCATGAAATGCTTGCCCGTAAAATCGATCTTGCGCTCACTCATTCCATTCGCCCGATCTTCTGCTGCGGTGAGATTCTTGCTGAAAGAGAAGCCGGGATGCACATGGAAATAGTAAAAAAGCAGTTGGAAGAATCGCTGTTTCATCTGAATGAGACTGAGCTTTCCTCAGTTGTGATAGCATATGAGCCAGTGTGGGCCATCGGGACAGGGGTAAATGCAACTGCCGCACAGGCACAGGAAATGCACGCATATATCAGAGATCTGGTAAAAACAAGGTATTCACAACAAATTGCCTTTGAAACATCCATTCTGTATGGGGGAAGCTGCAATTCAAAAAATGCGAAAGAACTCTTTGCTCAACAGGATGTAGATGGCGGACTTATCGGTGGCGCTTCTCTTGATGCATCCGAATTCATCCGTATTATCCAATCATTTTAAAATGAAATATATCGAAATACGGATCCACAACATACCTGCAGTACAACAGGATATCCTGGCCTTTCTTCTTGCGGAAGTAGGTTTTGAGAGTTTTGCTCAGGATGGTGCTGAGTTACAGGCATATATTCCGGCAAGCCTCTATGATCGGAATAATTTGATTCAGATTTTCAAAGAACACCCTTTCGACTATACGGAAGTGATAATTCCAGATCAAAATTGGAACGAAGAATGGGAGCGGAATTTTTCTCCGGTCGAAATCGCCGGAAAATGTTTTGTCAGGGCTCCTTTTCATAATTCCCGACCAGGTTATCAATACGAAATAATTGTCGAGCCGAAGATGTCTTTTGGTACCGCTCATCATGAGACTACCTCTCAGATGATCGAACTCATGCTGGATATGGATTTTGTCGGGAAACGGGTGCTGGATATGGGTTGTGGCACTGGAATTCTGTCCGTTCTTGCTGATAAAATGGGTGCCCTAAGTGTACTTGCGATAGATAACGACAATTGGGCGTACAACAATTCGATGGAGAATATAGAGAAGAATTCATCTTCGCATATAACCGTAAAACTTGGAGAAATTGGTGACGTTCCTGGTGATTTTAATATCATCCTGGCCAATATTAACAGGAACATCCTTCTTGATCAGATTCCTTATTATTCGAACATGCTGAATCCTGGAGGAAACCTTCTTATGAGCGGTTTTTATGAGGAAGACCTTTCCCGTATCCGGGAATGTGCCTTAGTCAATAACCTGTACTTTGAAATTTCCATCATGAAAAACCGGTGGATCGCCGCCAAATTTGTAAAATGAAGTTTTATTTTCAAAAAAGCAGTCGGATTTTCTGTTTGATTTTTTTTGCACTGGCCATTACCACCTTGGTAAAAGCGCAGAAGCTCACAAAATTTTCCGGAGATTCAACCAAATTTGTCACTGAATTAAATACACTTTTTCTGACGCTGGATGATACAGAGAAAAAATTGGCCAAAATTTTGTTGCAGGATTTTATGCAGAAATGGAACCAGGAACAATACAGTCCTTCCAAAAAACAAGTGATCTACACCCATTTCAATCAGATGCTGAAAAAGCGGCTCCGGCCTTTTCCTGATTTCTATAATTACCTCCTTGCGATAAATCTGTTTATCAATTCGCATCAGCCGGATGCTTCCTTTTATGAATGGTCTGCCATTTTGAAAGAGCTTTTATCCCTTAAAAGTAATCATGACTATTTTCTCTTCCTTGATTTTTCTGTCAACCTTTTCAACGATAATTCCATCTATAAATCTTCCTCAACGAACTGGCGATTGAGTAATCCTGATTTTCGGTTCATTAATGATTCTGTTCCAAGGATTGAAGTTGGTGAAACTGATCTTGTATGTTATGCCAATAATGACAGCCTTTGCATCCATTCAACCAAAGGCCGTTACTTTCCGCTCACTACCCGCTGGGTTGGTTCAGGTGGAAAAACCGACTGGCAACGTGCAGGCCTTGATCCCCATGATGTTTTCGGGGAACTGAAGGAGTATAAAATTCAAATGAAGTTTTCAAAATTCACTGCTGATTCAATCAATTTCTACTATAAAAAATATTTTTCTTTTCCTTTAATCGGCCAGTACACCGATAAAGTTTTAGCAGATGTAACTGAAGAAAAAGCTTCATACCCTCGCTTTTCCTCCAGCGATAAAAACATTGGTATCAAAAATCTTTTTTCAAATGTGGATTACCTGGGCGGATTCGATCTGGAAGGGGCGAAAATACTTGGAACCGGAACAAAGTCGCAGAATGCTAGACTGATATTTAAAAAAGACAACAAAGAATTTGTTATTGTCCGCTCTTCGATCTTTATTATCCGATCCGGCAAGATCAACTCAGGGCTGGCTTCAATTACCATTCATCATGAAGATGATTCAATCTACCATCCAGGTCTTCAAATGAAATATATGGATGAAAAGAAAGAGCTTTCATTGTCGCGGGATGAAAGGATAACTTCAATCAGTCCTTGGTTTGATTCGTGGCACCAGATTGATATTTATTGCGAAACACTTACCTGGAAAGTTACTGAACCAGTCATTCAGTTTGAGATGATGAAAGGACCTAACCAGGAAGGCCGGGCCATCTTTGAGTCAAGTAAATATTACACCGTTCAACGGTACGAAAAACTTCAGGGAATCGATGAGATTAATCCGATTTATAGCATTAAAAGATTCTGTGATCAGCAAAAATCTCGAACCTTTACATTGGACGACTTGACTTCTTACATGAGAAAACCACCTCAGGGTATTGAATCCCAACTTCTTACACTGGCATACAAAGGTTTTCTGATCTATGATGCAGAAGAAAAGGTGGCAACTGTAAATGAAAAATTGTTTAATTATTTTAAAGCCAGAAATGGTCTGATCGATTATGATGTTATTTTTTTCAACTCCATTGTAAAGGCGAAAAGCAATGCAATCCTTGGTCTTGATAGTTTCGACCTTCGGATTCGCGGCGTTTCTTCAGTATTTCTCAGTGATTCTCAACGAGTGTATATTCATCCTTCCCACCAGGAAGTTGTATTAATGAAGGGTGGAGACTTTCGCTTTTCCGGAAAAGTGGAAGCGAGCCTTTTTGATTTTTATGGGCATGATTTCTCCTTCAATTACAGCAAATTCAAGCTGAATCTCCCGTTTATCGACTCCATGGGTGTCTATGTCGTCAGCCGGACCATAGATCCACGGACCCAAAGTTATCCTCTTGTGCTGGCCAAAACATATATTACAAACCTTAAAGGAGATTTGCTCATCGATGATCCAGGGAATAAGTCAGGGCTGAAAAAACATGCTGAATATCCGATATTTAATAGTAATACTAATGCGCTTGTCACCTGGGAAAAGAAATCGATACAAAAGGGAGTTTATAAAAAGGATAAATTCTTCTATAACGTTGAACCATTTTGCTTGAAAAGTCTCGGTGCACTCCCAACAGATAGTCTGAATTTCAAGGGATTTCTCAGTTCAGCCGGGATCTTTCCCGATCTTCATGAGCCTTTGAAGGTCAGGCCTGACTATTCGCTCGGAATTCAGGCTTCCACATCCGGCAATGGCCTTCCTCTGTATGGAGGTAAAGGAAAATTTTATTCAAAGATCGACTTGAGTAATGAAGGATTAAAGGGAAATGGTAACATTATCTATCTCAACTCCACATCATATTCTGATAATTTCATTTTCTACCCTGATTCGGTAAAAGCACTTTTAAAAGACTTTTCGGCAAGTGAAGTTCTGGCAAAAGTCGAATTTCCTTCAATAAAAGGAGATTCTTTGAATGAATTCTGGCTTCCTTACAGGGACTCATTGATCATTGAGAATGTAAGAAAGGAGATCGTGATGTATAATGGACAGTCAGGCTTCAGTGGGCGTCTCTCTATAACTCCTGATGGAGTTTCCGGAGAGGGCACCATGAAGATAAAAGACTCCGAAATGGATTCTAAGCTTTTCAAATTCAAGCAAAGAACATTTGATGCCAACATAGCAAACTTTCGTATCAAATCATATGACCTGGCTGACCTAACGATTTCTACGAAAAATTATCAAACACATTTTGATTTTGAGAACCGGAAAGGAGAATTTAAATCGGTTATTGGTATCTCCAGGGTGGATTTTCCTTTCAACAAGTATATCTGTTCGATGGACCGTTTTGATTGGCTGATTGATAATGAAGAAATTACTTTATATAATGACCGGGGTAAAAGGGAGAGTGAAGTGGATAGTGTGGGCCTGGAAAAACTGATTGATATGGGTACAGTCGGTTCAGAATTCATTTCTGTTCACCCTGATCAGGATTCCTTGAAATTTTTTGCACTGCATGCCAAGTATAACCTGAAGAAAAATGTGATCTTTGCTGAAGAAGTAAAGATCATTAAAGTGGGAGATGCAGCTATTTTCCCGGATTCAGGCAGGGTTTGTATCCTGAAAAATGCCCAGATGAAACAATTGACAAGGGCTGCCATAATTGCTAATACTTCCAACAGGTACCATCATTTTTACAATGCAGATATCACAATTTCTTCCAGAAGAAAATATAGTGCAACAGCAAATTATGATTATATTGAAAGAAATGGAGAAAAGCAGCAGATTCTTTTTTTTAAAATTGCTGTTGATTCAAATGGACACACATATGCAAGAGGCTATGCCTCCGATACGATCAACTTTATGCTGAGCCCTGAATTTTCATTCAAAGGAGAAATTATCTTACAAGCCACACATAAAAACTTGACTTTCGATGGGGGATTCCGGACAATCACAGATTGTTTTAAGCCTTCTCAGACATGGACTGCTTTTACCGCTGCAGTCGATCCTTTACATGTCCTGCTTCCTTTGGCAAATCCCTTACGCGACATGAACCTGGCAAAACTTTCTCTGGGTATGCTTTCTTCCAAAAAAGGTGACAGGATTTTTCCTGCTTTTTTTGATAAAAGGCAAAGTTTCAGCGACTCGGTATTGTTTGCACCTGAAGGACTTGTCGACTATAATCCATCTACAAATGAATTCCGGGTGATGCCTGCAGAAAAAAGAAAAGATCCTGGAGCTGCTATGAATATGCTTTCATTTAATACCGGTAACTGTCTGATGCAGATGGATGGGAAAATTAACCTGGGACTGAATTCGGGAGCCCTCTTGATGGAGACCTATGGTACAATTGATTATTTTGTAATCCCTGATTCTGTGAACGTCAGGGCAGCGATATCATTAAATTTTCCATTCTCAGAA
>CAIWTA010000032.1 GCA_903915465.1 uncultured Bacteroidales bacterium
AAAATAACAGTCGCCACATAAGCAGCCTTCGACGTCTTCGGTTCCGGCGAAGCCGGAAATCTCACGAAGTGAGATAGATGAAGGCGCAGCTGCGTTGTGGCGACGAGGCCGCCCGGCCTGAGGGCAATAATAGATAGAAAAATATTGAAATTTATAAACAGTCTCTAAGTAACTTCTAATTAAAGCAATATGGCAAAAACAACATTTTGGGACATCATTGAAAGAACAATCGAAAAAGTGGGGACACCCCTTTCAGCGAGAGAAATTTGGGACAAAGCAAACGAACTTGGAACTATCGGAGACTTTACCACAACTGGCAAAACACCATGGGCAACAATAGCAGCATATTGCTACACTGCAATTAATAGTAGCGGTGATAGCTCAATGATAATTCAAACCAGTGAACGACCAGCTCAGTTTTTCCTGAGAAGACTTTCTGAAAAAGTTGATGTTCAAAAGGTGCAGAAGAAAAAAGATACTGAAGTTGCTAAAAAAGAAAAAACAGAAGCGAAAAAATTTAATGAACGTGACCTTCATTCTATTTTGGTGGCATATTCATATGGAGATAGTCATTTCAAGGCCAATTTAAAGACAATCTATCACGAAAACTCATCAAAGGCAACAAAAGGGCAGAATGAATGGTTACATCCTGACCTTGTTGGCGTTTATTTCCCATTTCGTGACTATAACACCGAAACGCTAGAAATCCAAAGCCATTTGTCGATTACGTCGATAAAACTGTTTTCATTTGAAATAAAAATTTGTTTAAATTTCGGTAACTTGCGGCAATCTTTCTTCCAGGCTGTTTCAAATTCAAGTTGGGCAAATGAAGGTTATTTAGTTGCATTGAATATTGATGATGATCCTACATTCAAAGACGAAGTAAGGCGACTAAATAACGCATTTGGCATTGGAATAATAAATCTTAATCCTGAGAATGTATATGAAAGCGAAATTCTTTTTCCCTCCAGAATAAACCCGGAAATTGACTGGGATACGGTAAATCGGCTGGCGAACGAGAATTCGGACTTTAATACCTTTTTAAAACTTATTGCAGAAGATTGCAAACTTGGCAAAGTTAAAAGTCAATATGATAAAGTGCTCAAGATCGAAGAACTAACAAAGTACATAAAAGACAAGGGAATAAACAAAGCCCTATAACGAGCCATCAATGTGGGCGGGTTAACGGAGGTTAGGATTCACAAAGCATGAAAACGATATCATTTAAGAAAAGGCCAACAAGTAAAACCCTCAAGGCGGCTGCTTGCGGGGCGTTAGCAGTCATTTAATTGGAACAACATTAAACGTTTTTTAACGATGAATATAAAAAACACGCCAATAATTGCCGTTTTATCAATGGTCATCTTCGCCTCGTCATGCAAAAAAAACAATGACAGTGGATCCGATGATCTTTCTTCTTCAATGCTAATAAAAAGAATAGCATATAGTGACACGACCGGTCAACATTATGGCACTTCTGAATCATTTCAGTACGATTTGGAAGGAAGAATTTCGCAGATGCTTTATGATATGCCTCAATGGATGGACTCAGTCCTTCACATATTCAAATATTATCCTTCAAAGGTGAATGTAGAGTACTTCTACACGAATCATTTTAAAGGAGGAAGATATACTTATTACCTCAATGCTGACGGACTTGCTGTGGCAGATACACAAATCACGTACAGCCAGAAAGGGGATTCAACAATATCATTTACCGATACTTTTATCTATGATCAAAACGGGTATATGGTTGAGAAGAAAACATTTATTGATGGAGACACATCAAGGTGGATTTCGGAGAATTATCAGATTGTGAATGGGAATATCGTTTCAACGGTTTTTGATCGGGCCGATTGGGGAAGTCCGCTAACGGAGACCTATGAATATTATCCTAATTCATTAAACACTTTGGGGAATGCAAATACTGGAAGGATATTTCTTGGAAAATCGAGTACAAACCTGATGAAATCTTCTCTCACTCAATATGATCCTCCCAAAACAGCAAAATATACTTACTTCATGGATTCAAGGAACAGGGTGGTTCTGGAATTCATAAGAGGGGATGGTTACATGATCGGTAGTGAAAATCAAATGTGCACTTATTATTAATAACGACTGCCAATCGAGTAGGATGCCCCGTTTGCATCGCTGAAGGGGAGAGGCGGTCGCCCAACCGTGCAATCGGGCCACGTACACGGCGGTTCGTCGAGCATATTGCAGGTAAAGCAAATGTCTGCACCTTGCGGGAATAACAATATTACACTTAGAGTCTGTTTAAAAATTTCATGACGACAATTTCAATTCTTAATATAATTATCTTCCTTTACTGTACTTTCTTTTGCTTCCACCAAAAGAAAGTACAAAAGTAAAAGTCACCGCTGTTTGAAATTCAATCCATAAGCTATGGGAAAGCCAATAATCAAAAAGAATAACAGTCGCCAGATAAGCAGCCTTCGACGTCTTTGGTTCCGGCGAAGCCGGAAATCTCACGAAGTGAGATAGATGAAGGCGCAGCTGCGTTGTGGCGACGAGGCCGCCCGGCCTGAGGGCAATAATAGATGGAAAAATATTGAAATTTTTTAAACAGTCTCTTGAAGAGAAGAAAAGCAAGATGATTTCTAATGTGCAAAATTGGCTACCGACTATGAAGAGTTGGCCATGATGATTGCTGGTCACCGCATAATGAACCTATTTAACCGGACTGCATTTCTCGTGCTTTCTGTTTCTTCAAATAATTCATAGCTGCATTAAAAAGACACTATTCATGTTGATTCCCTGACCGCATATACTCCCTCATACAACCATATTATTTTTGCATCCTTCTGAAAGATAGTACTATGTTGCTATAATCAGCATAGCATATTGACTTTTGCAAATTTGGTTGTATATTTGAAATTGTTAACATCTATTCTCATCTTCTAATTATAATTTATTCTTATGAAAAAGCTGACATTCATTTTCTTTCTTTCATTTATCCTATGTTTAACGGGTGTTGTTGCACAAAAAGCGTATGATCCAAAGGCGATCATTTCTCCTTCTCACGATGTCAAAATCGGCACCTTGCCGAATGGACTGAAATACTACATTAAGTTTAACCAGAAACCTGAAAAGAAGGTTGAGCTCAGGCTGGCTGTAAATGTTGGTTCCATTTTAGAGGACGATGACCAGCGCGGACTTGCGCACTTTATGGAACATATGAATTTTAACGGGTTAAAGCATTTTCCCGCTAATGAACTGGTACAGTACCTGCAAAGCATTGGTGTTAGTTTTGGTGACGACCTTAATGCTTTCACCGGTTTTGACCAAACGCAGTATATGCTGCCTTTTCCGAGCGATGATCCAAACAAAGTGGAAAAATCTTTTACTGTTCTGGCGGATTGGAGCGGGGCGGCATTGCTTACTTCCGAAGAAATTGATAAGGAACGAGGGGTTATCCTTGCTGAAAGCCGTATAGGCAAAGGGGCAGATGACCGGATGATGAAGAAATGGCTGCCTTCATTGATGAATGGTTCAAAATATGCCGATCGTCTGCCCATAGGCGTCGACTCCATCATTGAAAAATTCAACTATTCCACTTTGCGCAGGTTTTACTCCGACTGGTATCGTCCCGGTTTGCAGGCTGTGGTTGTAGTAGGCGATATGCCGGTGGAAAAAGCCGAAAAACTAATAGTTGAAAAATTCGGAGATTTCAAAAATCCCGCAAACCCGCGGACCCGCCAACCTGTTTTTGAAGTAAAGCCATTTTCTGTGAGTAAAGCCATGATGGTAAGCGATAAAGAAGCCGATTTTACCCGGATTTCCATTGTCTGCAGCGCACAGCCTGCTCAGCCGGTCATAACAGAGGGTGATTATTTGAACCATATGACTAATAATTTGTTTTTCAGCATGATGTCAATGAGGCTTGATGAATTGAAAAACTCAGCCAATCCTCCTTTTGTGTACGCCTATACCTATCTTGGAGGTTGGGGAAGAGGGTTTGAAAGTTTCGTCGCAGGCGCCATGTGCGGTAACCAACAGATGCAGTCAGCAATTGAAGCTTTGATGACCGAGAGTATTCGCGTAAAAAAATTCGGCTTTACAAAAGATGAGCTTTCACGCGCAAAAGCAATGATGCTCTCTGATTATGAAAAACGTTATAATGAACGGAATAAAACTGAATCGGGAAATCTGGTATGGGAATTCACTTCCAACTTTTTCGAAAACGAAGCAATACCAGGTATTGAATGGGAGCGCAATTTTATAAAGCAGAACATTGACCGGATAGAACTGGTGAGTTTTGACAAAATCAGGAATAAAATCACATTTAATGATAAATATTTCTGTTATGTAACTGCTAAAACTCAGCCAGACCTTCCCTCTGATGAACAATTGAAAACATTGATCGATAATGCAATTAAGAAACCTGTTGAGGCATACAAGGAAAAAGGGATTGCAACTTCATTGCTGAAGGCCGAACCCAAACCAGGCACTATCACAAAAACTGAAAAGAACGAAAAACTCGGCACCACAACTTTATCACTCAGTAATGGAGTGACTGTTTGCTTAAAACCTACCAACTTTAAAAATGATGAAATCGTATTCAAAGGTTCACGGTTTGGCGGATTTAGCCTGTATGAAGCCAGTGACTATCCCAGTGCGCAGTTTTCAAATAATCTGGTGGAAGAAATGGGTTACGGCGATTTCTCAAAATCGGACCTTACCAAATTCCTTTCCGGAAAAGAGGTTTCTGTTATACCTACCGTTGATATGTACACTGAGTATATTAATGGCAACAGTACCATTAAAGACCTGGAAACCTTGTTTCAGCTAATCTATTTGAAATGCACTTCGCCCCGTAGTGACATTGAAGCTTTTCATTCATACATCAGCCGGGAGAAACAGCAACTTGAATCTATAAAGCAAAATCCTCAGTACCTGTTTATGGATACTGCATACAATACATTTTATCAGGGAAATAAAAGAGCGCATCTGTTTGAGAATGTCTCAGTCTACGATATGATAGAAATGGGAAATGCCGTAAATTATTATAAGCAAAGATTATGTAACGCAAATGGCATGTACTATACTTTTGTTGGCAATTTTACGGTTGACCAGATCATTCCGCTGATTAATAAATACCTGGGTTCTTTGCCTTCCGGTAAGATAATCAACACCTATAAGGATCTCGGCATTTTGCCGATAGAAGGTGAGCATTCTTTCACCTTGCGCAAAGGATCGGAGCAACAAGCCATGCTCATACACTTTTTCACCGGGAAAATGCCTTATAACCCCGACGACAACTTTCTCCTTTCACAGCTGAATGATGTCATTAACAATAAAATTATTGATACTATTCGGGAAAAAATGAGTGCTATTTACGGAGGAGGATGCGGAGGAGCAATTGCAAAATTCCCCAGAGAGGAATTTGTCATTCAATCGCAGTTCCCTTGCAGCCCGAAAAACATTGAAAAAGTAAACACCGCGTTTCTCGATTTAATTGAAAGCACTAAAGTTGATGGCGGCATAACTCCTCAAGATTTGGAAAGGGTTCGTGAGCCGGCCCTCGAGCACTTTAAGGAGAACATAAAGACCAACGACTACTGGCTTAACGGACTTCAAAATGCTAATCTTTACGGGACAGATCCTGAAAGGATTATTACATACGACCAACGTCTGAAGGCGATCATCCCCGAAAAACTGACTCAAATCGCCCGTAAAATCTACACTCGGCAGAACATTTTAAAGGCAGAATGGCTGCCTGAAACCAAATAAATCTCTACTGTCGTGGTTATTAACCCATTTTGCAGCTAAATTCTGATAACTTCTTTGTTTTGAGCTAATGTAGTTACACATTTCTGGGTGGAGTTGATGTCATTTCCACACATTAATGCTGACAAAATCAAAACCACATTCAAATAACTGTACGATTATTTGCTAGATTTGTTTTGGCATTTACTTCATATATTGGAAATCCTTAATATTATTCCGTATTAAAAAAATCTGTTACTTATTGGCGGTTTTACTTCCAGCCATCGTTTGTGCTCAACAACCGTATTACAAATCTACCCTATTGGATTATGAGTGGCAGTGTGTTGGAAATGCCGGCTTTTCAGGTGACACCATTCAATATACAAGTCTTGCTTTCAGTCCATCTGATAGTGGGCCTTACGTAGCATACAATGATGGAGCAGATTCATTTAAAGTCACTGTAATGAAATATGATTCTGTGATGGTCGGTATAAATAAGTCAAAAGAATCAAAGTTTTCGCTGTATCCAAATCCTGCCACAGATAAAACAACCGTTGAACTATCACTAACACCAGCCAACAGCCAACTTTCAATGATGAACCTGAACGGGCAGCAACTCATCACCCACAAAATCGCCGAACCCAGAACGCAAGTTGACATCAGCAGCCTTCCCAGCGGGGTTTATTTTGTGCGGCTGACGAGAGAAAAGACGGTACAGGTGGGAAAGTTTGTGAAACAATGAAATCAACTACTTTTTCAAAATCTTTTATTAGGGAAGAGTTAGATATTTCATAAGAGTAGTCTACAAAGCAAAGGCAAAATGGTAAAACATTTTGCTTTTTACCAATTCACCATATGTCTTTTTTGCCTTCTAGCATTTGTCCATATAACCATTTCGTAACATTACTAATTGGAAATTGGCAAAGGTTTACACAACATCAAATTTTACCTGAACAGACAAAAATAATCCCTCAAATAATGAAGGTAGCCATTTTGTACTCAAAAATCACGAAATACAGGGGACGTTTGGGAGAACAAATGAGATAATATTGCTTCCTGGATGATGGGGAGCTTTCCGTCTGCCTTCCTGTTTTTATATCCATTCTACTATATATGTAGTATCATTTCATATATCCGTAAAAAAAAAACCATCTGCCTACCTTCTGTCCAACTGCTTAATAGTTAGGGCAGCTTTTAGAAAATTATTGTATCTCGTTGATCCTCAATTGTGACAGTTTGGGGCAGGCTTATGGTGTGTCTCCAAATCCGCTTTTTCTTTTGCGAATTCTGGAAGTTCAGCGTTTCAGATCTTCAGGAAAGAAAAGGCATCAGTGAAAACGTGCGTTAAAGATTGCAGCCATGTATGCTCTGGCCCGTCGCTGGAATGAATAAGAAGTGATCTGCAAAAACAAGATTTCAAAGAGCCAGGACTGTAGTTGATCCGAAGAAAATCCTTCAAATTTGTTTAGAACAGCATGCAACTTCGATCATCCTTGGGCACAACCTTCCGTCTGGGACTGTCACACCAATCGAAGCCGACAATAAAATCACCAAAAAGATCAAGGATTGCGGCATAATGCTCGATGTTGCTGTCCTGGATCACATAATAATCGGTGATGATGGTTTTTTCCTTCGCTGACGAAAACACAATGAAGCTTTTATGCAGCGAGAAACCGGGGCATTTTAATTTTTATCCACTTGGATCCAGGAGGACAAGAAGTGGAGAATAAAATCCTGAAGGAAATTTGAATTACAAAAAATATTATCTTTGAAAAACGTATATATAATTTTGCGGGTATTTTTGATAATTGTACTCAAACAGGAACTTTTTGTTCAGATATGTCAAAATATACCAACATTGCGGTTACAAAATTGTTATGCCCTATATAAAACATTTACTTATCATTTAAACTAATCGCTATGAAGAAGCAAATTATTATTTTTTTAGGATTTGTGCTTTTAACAATCACGATTCAAGCGCAACAAATAATCGACTATGATGGTAATGCTTATGATACTCTAAAAATAGGTACTCAAGTGTGGTTAAAACAAAACTTGAAGGTAACGCATTATAATAACGGTGAACCAATTCCTAATGTGACTGATATCAACGTTTGGACCAACCTTACAACAGGTGCCTATTGCGACTATAATAATTCACCAGATTCTTCAAATACATATGGAAGATTATACAATTGGTATTCAGTTAATGACCCAAGGAATATTGCCCCAGTTGGATGGCATGTCGCGTCAGATTCTGAATGGACAATTCTTACAGATTATCTCGGTGGTGAACTTATTGCTGGTGGTAAACTAAAAGAGGTTGGCTTTACCCATTGGTTAAGCCCAAACACAGGAGCAACAAATGAAACCAGTTTTACCGCCCTTCCTGGCGGAAGCTGTAGCGGCAATAGTGCATTCCTTTTCATGAGTGAAGGTGGCTTATGGTGGACTTCAACAGGATTATCAAGTCCAGGTAGTGCATGGTTTCGAACAATGAATTATAATCAGAATGATGTATACAGAAACGATAACGCTGATGTCCAGGGTTTTTCAATCCGTTGCATTAAGGATTTCACCACCGGAACTGACAGTAAAAATAATTTTAAGGATATCTTGATTTATCCCAATCCTGTATTCAACTTAATTAGCATTGAATTTCCTTATAAGAATCAATTTGCAACAGTAACAATTTATAATCTAATTGGAAATAACATGTTTCACGGCCAAATTAATAAAAGTGAAAATGTCCTTGATTTAAGTTCATTAAAAAAAGGAATGTATATTCTAGAAATATCCGCCACTAATATTTTATTTAGAAAAAAGATAATAAAGAATTAACTATACAGGGCATAACGAGCTTGCAACATTAAAATGTCAAAATACTATGAAAAAAACATTATTTTTTCTAAGCTTGGTGTTAATATTTATACCTGCTTTCTGCAAAGCTCAGGGTAGTCTCTGCGACAGTGCGTCTTTGTTTTGTCAAAGCAATAGTTTTCCCGGAAATGTAAGTGGTGGTTCTGCAGAACCCGGAGCTTACTATGGATGTCTTGTCTTGCAGCCTAATCCCTCTTGGTTTTATATGAAGATCCTTAACTCCGGATCATTATTAATTTCTATAAGATCTGTTCCAGTTTTGGATATTGACTTTGCATGCTGGGGTCCCTTTACATCGCCTACTACACCATGTGTTGCAGAGTTGACATCTTCGAAAATGATAGCCTGCGGTTATAGTCCTCAACAAACTGAGACTTGTTTCATCCCAAATGGGATAACAGGCGAATACTATATTCTCCTTACAACAAATTACTCCAATCAGGCATGTAATATCAATCTTTCTCAAACAGGCGGTTCAGGAACCCTTGATTGTATTCCTACTTCAATAGAAACGACAGGACATAGAAATAATAGTGTATCATTGAGAAATTTTCCAAATCCTTTCAACAATAAGACAACTTTTGTTTTTTCTGTGCCCCAAAATACTAATGCAAAATTGGACATATATAATATAAATGGCAGACATGTTAAGACTTTATTTGACGGGGTAGCAATCAAAGATAAAGACTATACCATAAATTATGATTGTAAGGATACTCCCCCTGGAATTAGTATTTACAAATTAACAACTAACGAGAATATGGTTACTGGGAAGATGATGCATATCACTAACTTTTGTGTCTCTAATTGACCCGGATCCTGATAGTCAGACATGTATTTTGAAAGCAAAGAAATTAGATAATTAACGTTGCATAACATGCTTGCAACCGCAACAAAACAAACCTTAATAGGGCTTAGCAAAGATGCGTCGTTGCTGATGTTGTAAGCGGGGCGTTAGCCACTAAAAAAAACGTCATG
>CAIWTA010000033.1 GCA_903915465.1 uncultured Bacteroidales bacterium
CACTCCTTCAGGAACAGGTGCCTTGACTGCCGGTGCACAGACCTTATTGGTTGGTGGAACTTTGAATGTTGCCGCAGCCCAGGCTGCAGGTGTTTACACAAATACCACCGACATGACCGTAACTGTCAATTATAACTAGTATTATATTGATAGTGTGCAGTAAAGCGCTGCTGCTGCCTGCGGCGCTTTTTTTCACTTACTTCACAATAAATAACTACCTTTACTATTAATAAACTCGCAATACTATGAAAAAGCTTTTTGTAAGTGCAATAATTATCTTAGGATTTCTGTCAACTACATTCGGGCAGGTTTCAGCAACTGCGACTGCTTCTGCCACAATCATCACTCCAATTGCAATCTCCAAAACCGTTGATATGAATTTTGGAAATGTTGCAGTGAGTGCTGTAGCAGGAACAGTTGTGATAACTCCAGCAGGTGTTCGCACAAAGACAGGAGGCGTAACATTGCCGGTAGTTGCCGGTACAATATCAGCAGCTTCCTTTACTGTTACAGGACTTGGATCATATACTTATACTATTACATTGCCTTCTACACCATTGACGATCAGTAATGGAGCCAATGCCATGACGGTGAACGCATTTACAAGTACTCCATCCGGAACAGGGATACTCTCCGGCGGTTCACAAGTACTGAATGTAGGTGCAACTTTGAATGTAGGAGTAAACCAGGCAGCAGGGCTTTATACTTCTGCAACGCCATTTTCTGTCACAGTAAACTACAATTAATAATGTCGTTTCAGACCTGCAAGAGCTGATTTGGGACTTTTCTTCTTCAGAACAAACGCCGGCAAATATTCGTTACTTTAATCAAATTGTTAAAAAGGGTTGGAAATGATAAAAAAGCGAATTGATATTATGAGAAATTGTTGCTTAATCTTGTTCAGTTTTGTAATGTTGTTGTGTTTACCTGTCGTAAATTTGCAAGCACAGGAAACGATAACGGCCCAGGTTTTTGCTGAAGTCATTCCTGCCCTCACTGCTACAGAGATTTCGCAGTTGAATTTTGGACGTTTTTCACCAGAAACCCAGGGTGGGGCAGTTCTCGTTACTCCTGAGGGCTCTCGTTCAGTCACAGGCACGGTGGCACTAAGCGGAGGAACACATAATCCTGGAAGTTTTTATATCACCGGAGAAGGTGGAGCCGCATTTTCAATTATGCTGCCTACAGGGCCAGCTATTCTCACCAACACAAATAATTCGAAAACCATGCAGGTGATCAATTGGGTATCAAGCCCTTCTCAGGGAATAGGAGTAGGATTACTCACACAAGGATCGCAGGAAGTCAAAGTTGGGGCCACATTGATTGTAGGTTCGATGGAAGATAACCCTGTTGGGAATTACACTGGGACTTATGCTATTACCTTCGGTTATAATTAACGGATGGTCAAATTCATTTATCAGGGAGCGCTTAAATATATATATCAATCTTAGAAACGCATGCCAATGCGTTTTTTTTATGCATTTATTTTATGAAAAATTTCCGGTAATCCGCACAGCTGTGCGTTGTGTTGATATATAAAGATGCCCCTTTTGGTATCAAACTGAAAAAATTGACTTACCTTTGTCTCTCGTTAGGCTGCACCCCTGACCCCAAAATTTCCAAAAAAATAAAAACATCTGAGATAACAGA
>CAIWTA010000034.1 GCA_903915465.1 uncultured Bacteroidales bacterium
GATCCGTCAGATGTTACGAAATGCGACAGCTATACGCTTCCGGTGTTGACTGTAGGTGATTATTATACTGGTCCGGGAAAAACCGGAACGAAACTGCTTGCAGGCGCTTCCATCACCAGCACACAAACTCTCTATGTCTATGCAGAAACTGGTACTATTCCGAACTGCTGGAAAGAGAACAGCTTCCTGGTTACCATCAATCCGTTACGTTCCATCAGCGGAACTATCAAATATTACAACACGCCAAAAACACCTTTGAACAATCTTACGCTTGCCCTGAAACAAGGACCAGCAACGATTGCAACGAGCCTGCCTACGGGAAGTACTGGTGCCTATGCGTTTAATAATATTTGTCCGGGCACATACACCATCGAAGTTACTATCAACAATAAATCTGTTGGAGGGATCAATTCAACCGATGCTGGTGCAGTAAATTACTGGGGTGCAGCCTTTGGGGAAATTGAACATGTTAAATTCCTTGCCGGAGATGTTGCAAAGACTCTTAATTTTATCAATGCAACAGATGCTTCTAGGGTCCAACGGTACTTTGTTTACGGAACCCCGTTCGACAAAGATCCCTGGTCTTACTGGAAAAAAGGCGATAAGGTTCTAAGTAACAGTAACCCGATCCCTATTCCAACATCATTTCTCGTAACGGTCACGACATCTAATATTGTCAACTTTGATCTGTACGGTATGTGCACAGGTGATTTTAACGGAAGTTTCGTCCCTGGGACAGTAAAATCGGCCAGTACAACAATTCAGCTTCTTTCTGAAAATGTAAAGAAGATCGGCGCTGGCCAGGAGTTCGAATTGGGTCTTCGTACTTCTTCACGGATGGAAGTCGGGGCTGTTTCTCTAATCCTGGATCTCCCGTCTGATCTGGTGGAAGTAAGCGATGTTAGCCTGATTGGAAGCAACGATAAACCAGATTTTGCAATCAACGGCAATGCGCTTACTATTGGGTGGAATTCAACAACACCGGTAAGCACAGAGGTTGCCACGGATTTAGTGGTTCTGAAACTGAAGACAACGGCTAATTTCACTGAAGGCAAAACAATCCGCCTCAGTCTTGCTTCTGACCCGCTGAATGAATTGGCAGATGGCAGTTCAACGGTGATACAGGATGTAATCCTGAATACAGATATCATAGCTAATTCTCCTGTTGGAATGACTGATCAGTCTGGTAATAATGCCCTTACACTGATCAATTACCCCAACCCATTCACTGAATCTACAACACTACGCTATACTTTGCCGGTTGATGGATATGTTTCCATAGAAATCCATGATATGATTGGACAAGTAATAAAAACGCTGGTTGACAAAAATCAGGCCAGTGGCACTTATACGCTAAAGGTGGATGCGCGTACCATGTCGCAAGGCGTGTATACCGCAATCCTCCGGGTACATAACGACAATGCTGAAATGGTGAAAACCATAAAATTTGTTGTAAACAAATAGAAAAATAACGTTGAATGGGGGGGGCGTTTTGCTTCCCTCCCCTTCTTCTGTTCTAAGAGAATCTCGCAAGTTAATAATTCATAAATCGTCTCTTATCAAAAAAAGACATCACCAACTCCGGTATTTGCATACTTATCAATTCCCGCGCATGATTGATCTTTCTTGCCTGATTTTGGGTTTTAGGCTTGTAAAAAGATTTATTACACGATCATTTGATTGCTTTGTTCCGATTATTTCAAATTTTTATTGTATCTTTGGATATGGTTTTACCGATTCGTTGAAGGCTACACCAAACCGATGTTATAATTCATGCGAATTCCATCTTCTGCGGTACATTACTTTTCTGATCAGAATAACTAAAAAACCATTGAACCATGCCGTATCCGATGACTGGAAAACATTGTGCTGGTTTGGAGATATGTTCGCCGAAATACTTGTCATTCCTAAAAAAAACAATATTCCGGAATTCTGCGATCCGCGAATTATCAATAATAAAAACTGCCATGAATTTGTCTTGATCAATAATGAAAAAGACCAGGTGTTCAGACAATATTTGACGCCAAAAAAATAAAAACACTAATTATTCATTTCATTCTGTAAACAGATCAACATAATATAACTGAAAGATATTTTAAAAAACCTAAAATTTTATTTTATGAAAAAGTGTTTACTGTTTTTGTTCGCATTGATGATGATATGCGGATATGCTATCGGGCAAACTTACCTGACCGAATCTTTTGAGGGTGCTTGGAGTGGAACTCCCGCTGCGCCTATTGGATGGACAAGTGTTGACGGAACTGGGGCTACAAATAAGCAATGGGAAAAAGCAACCTATTCCGCTGGAACCTGGACACCAACAGGTGGTGGAACTTACAAACCTGCTGGTGCGGTAGATGGAAGTTCAGTTGCTCATTATAATGATTATAGTGCAACTGCTCTTCAGGTCGATAAACTGCAGACTCCATTGATCAATTTAGGCAGTTCCACGAATCCAAGGCTTGTTTTTTATTATTCATACCCATATTCATCCTGGTCTGGATCTTTCAAAGTATATGCTTCAAATAATGGCGGCACCATATGGAATTTATTGAACACTTATAGTTTTACTGGGTCTGTCACAACATGGACCAAAATCAGTATTCCAATCCCATCTTTGTACAAAGTTTCAAATGCTATGTTTTCATTTGAAGTCACTGCTGGTTATGGAAATGCAGATTTATGGTTTGATAATGTAGTAGTTGATGAAACACCTGCTCCTCTTACTTTAACAAAAACCATTAAATCATCCGGTGGGGATTATTCTACATTTACTGCTGCTATAAATGCACTCAACGAAGCCGGAGTGGGTGCTGGCGGTGTAACATTTAATGTTGATGCAAATTTTATTTCAACTGAGGATTGCCCTACTATAACTGCAACCGGTACTTCAGGCAATCCTATTGTTTTCCAAAGATTCGGTACAGGTGCTAACCCTCTTATTAAACCTACCGGCGGCACAGGCACTTCTGACGCAGGGATTAAAATTGCAGGTGGTGATTATATCACCTTCGACGGGATTGATATTACCATAGCAACAGGTTCCTCTGTTGAATATGGCTACTACATCTACAACGCTTCCGCCACAAACGGTGCACAATATAATACGATCAAAAACTCCAAAATTACTTTAAACAGGACAAATACATCATCCATTGGAGTATATCAAATATATGTAACTTCTCCCACTAGTGCGGCGGGAGCTAACTCATATAACAAGTTTTATAATTTAACAATAGAAAATGCTTATAACGGAATTTATTTACTTGGATTATCAGCATATCCTGATATAAATACTGAAATAGGAACTACTGGTAGCGGACAAACAACAATTGGCGCTGCAACGGCAAATGATATAGGAAATGGCTCATCGACGACTTATGGGATTAGAGCGGCTCAACAATCAAGCATGAAAATATTTTCCTGTGAAGTAAGAAACGTAACTGGTACTTCATCTTCTTATAATGTTTACGGCATATGGCTCGATGGATTAAAAGGAACAAACGCAATTTATCAAAATAATGTTCATGACATAAAATGTACCAGTACATCAAATGGTTCTGTTATAACCGGTATCCGGGCAGATGTTGCTTCCGGTGTGATAGCAAACATTTATAATAATTTTGTAAGCGCTATTTCTTCCGCAAGTACAACCTCAGCAACGACTCAATACGTCAGAGGTATTGCTTGT
This sequence comes from uncultured Bacteroidales bacterium, assembly GCA_903915465.1. Taxonomy (GTDB): domain Bacteria; phylum Bacteroidota; class Bacteroidia; order Bacteroidales; family FEN-979; genus FEN-979. The sequence goes on from CAIWTA010000034.1 coordinate 3,692, forward strand.
AATGTTGGTGCGGGAGTTGGAACGGTAAATGTTTATTACAACTCCATAAGGTTAGATTGTTCTGCTAATATTTCTTGCACTGCACTTTATACCCAATCGGGGACAATGAATGCTGTTGATAATGTTCTTGCGAATTTCTCAACAACAGGAGCAACTTCGAAAAGATATTGTTTTTATGTTTCGAGTGGAACATTAACAAAATCAAATTACAATGACTTTTATATTATTACGAGTGGTACAGGGAATAATGTAGGTTATTATTCCTCTGCAGACAGGAATACACTAGGAGACTGGCAAACAATTACCAGTAAAGATGGAAACTCAAAAAATGTAGACCCGGTTTTTTCTACTACTACTAATTTACATTCAGCCAGCTCTGATCTGGATGGTGCAGGAGTTACCATTTCTACTGCAAACGGAGATGCACTTGATATAACAACTGATATAGATGGAGCTACACGTAGCGCCACACCTGATATTGGCGCCGATGAGTTTACACTTTCAACCAAAGTTCTTGGAACCCTTGTCTATAACCAGGCAAGTATCGCGAATGTAAATATCGGTACAAACAATAACCCGATTCTAAGAATTGATATACCTGTTACAGGCTCAACCGGTATCCTGAATTTAAATTCATTGGTCGTTACATCTTTGAATACAAATGATGCAGATATTGCAGCAAGTGGTGTAAAACTTTACCGTACCTCAACACCAACATTCGGCATAGTAAATCCATTGGGAACAGCACAAAGTTTTAGTGGAGGGACAGTAACTTTCGGTTCATTAGGATATGATCTTCCTTCCGGCACCACCTATGTTTGGGTAACTTATGACATAGCCCCCGGTGCAACCCTGGGTAATACTGCGGATGCGAAAATTCTTACCAATGCAATTAATATTAATGGTTCAACTTATCCCGCAAGCGATCAAAGTCCAACCGGCTCAAGAACTATTGCTGATGACAAGGGGCTTGCTTCTGTCACGGTTACTCAAGCATCCATTGCAAAGGCAATAAAGGGTTCTTCAAATAATGAAACCCTTTTACTCGATTTCAATGTAACAGGCTTAACGGGTACACTTCCATTAAATTCAGTGGCCGTAACTTATACAGGTACCTCCAGTACTGATATTCCCGCCAGTGGTGTGAAGCTGTACAGAACAGCAACGAATGTTTTCTCTACATCGACTCCTTTGGGCTCCGCCGTTTCATTATCAGGTGGAATCGCAACTTTCAGCACTCTCGCATACGATCTGCCTTCAGGTCATACTTATGTGTGGGTAGCTTTTGATGTCGCTTCCACAGCAACAACCAATAATAAAGTAGATGCGAAAATTGCTGTAAACGGGATGAATGTCAATGGAAACACGTATAATAGTATTGAAGATAATCCTGCCGGAAACAGAAATATTTTCTACACCACATATCCTTTGCCATTTAGTGAAGTATTTGCGGGTTCCACTTCTTCTCTACCAACGGATTGGTCTTATCTGACAACAGGTTTCTCCCAAAGCACAGGATCACCATATCACGGGAATAATAATACTAATGGGATTTTTAAGAATCTCTGGAGTTCTGGAACGACAGCTAATGCTATAACACCCTTGATGGGCCCTATTACAGCAACGAGCATGCTTGATTTCGATTACCGGATCGTCGATTACACAAGTTATCCTACAACAGCTACTACATTAGCAATTCTTGGAACAGGTAATATAAAAGCAGAGATTTCTACAGATGGAAACTCATTTTCACCAGCCCTGACCATAGATAACACAAATCATGTAGTTTCAACAAATTTCGTGACTAAATCCGTTAACCTGTCTGCATATTCAGGACAAAATGTATATATCAGATTTACTGCAACATGGGGAACTTCAGGAGATTATTATGTAGATATAGATAATGTCAGTGTTTATTCACCCATAACCATGTCTTATGTATCCAGCACGACAACCCAAACAAATACGAACCCTGTTCCCAGGGGCTTAACCAATCAAGAAGTTATTGGGATTCAGGTCGTAACAAGTGGGGCATTGCTTCCTCTTTCTATCACTCAATTCAAGCTTAATCCCAACGGGACATCGCTTTTAGCAGATATTTCAAACGCCAGAATATGGTCTACCGGAACAAGCTCCACTTTTGCAACTACCCTCTTATTCGGTGGGCCTGTGGCACCAAGCGGTACTTATACGATCAGTGGCAATCAACCACTTGCTGCCGGAACCAATTATTTCTGGCTCACTTATGATATTCCTTCTGGTGCAACACAAGGTGATTTTATTGATGCCCAATGTACACAAATAACTGTCGGGGGTTCCTTTCAAGTACCGTTGGTTGCTGATCCGGGAGGCACCAGGCAGATTTATGCACCATACGCCCCTTTGCCTTATTCACAAGACTTTGAGAGCACATGGATAAATAAAAACGGCTTACGGGATGTACCAGGTCTCAATTGGCTCAACACTCCTGCAACCGGTAACACTTCATGGCGCCGACAGGATGATGGCGCTTCGGCAAGCTGGTCATATCTTAGTGGTATGGTCGTTCCTTCCGGAAGCTCTTATGCGGCCAACTTTCACACTTATGGGGCATCATCCGGATCAGGATATTTCGATCTTTATGTTGATATGAGTACGGTCGGTGATAAAATTCTTACTTTCACGTACCAGAATGCAACCGGGGCAGATCAATTGGACGTCTATCTTTCAACTAATGGTGGAACATCTTTCGGGTCTGCACTCCTTTCTCTTGTTTCCGGTTATACATGGGCTCCTCAGACCGTTGCTTTGGGATCATCAACTTCCAGCACTTGTGTCATTCGCTTTAAAGCCACTTCCGATTATGGTGATGATGATATTGGTATTGACAATCTTAGTGTTGTTGTTGAAGAACCTATGTTCTATGTTTCCAGCACAACTACCCAAAACAATGCTGGGAATGTTGCAGTAGGTTCAAATGATCAGGAAATAATCGGTATCCAGATCGTTACTACCGGCACCTTATTGCCGATTAATGTTTCATCTTTTACTCTTACCAACAACAGCTCATACGTGGGCGATATAACCAATGCCAGGATTTACTATACGGGAAGTTCCAGTGTCTTTGCCGCCACAAACCTTTTCGGAACACAGGCAAACCCGCCGGCAAACTATAGCATCACCGGTAACCAGCCATTGAATTCAGGCAATAACTATTTCTGGCTGGCTTATGATATTTCAGGTAGCGCTCATATTGGTGCCTTTGCTGATGCTCAGTGCAATTTAATTACTGTAGCCGGAAATCAAACGCCCACTATTCAGGATCCTGCAGGCAGCAGGACAATCAAGGGGCCTCTGGCAGGAACTAAAACTGTGGGTGCTACAGGTGCCGATTATACTTCACTTACCGGTGCTACCGGATTATTTGCTGATATAAATATGTTGGGTTTGGGAGGTAATTTAACGGTAGATATTATCAGTGATTTATCGGAGGATGGTACCACTGCCTTGAACCAATGGAACGAATCAGGTGCAGGCAATTACACCCTTACCATCCAACCAGGTGAAGCCGTTAATAAAACCATCTCCGGATCTTATACAAGTGGCCTTATCCGCCTGAATGGTGCAGACTGGGTAACTATTGATGGTAGTTACAGCGGAAGTGGAAAGTATTTATCCTTCAGCAATACCAATGCCGGAACATCAAGCGCTGTGATTTGGTTATCCAGTGCTTCCGTGTCGAATGGTGCTACAAATAATACTATTAAAAACTGCTATCTTTCAGGAAATTCATCAAACACTACCCTGGCTTGTATAGTAAGCAGCAGCGGGACAACCATTGGCGGTGTTGCAGAGGCTCAGAATAATAACAACACTTACCAGAATAATGTTATAATAAAATCTTTTTATGGTATCGCTGTCGTTGGTCCAACAGGAAATGAAACCGGTGTATTAATCACAGAAAACACAATTGGCTCTCCAACACTGACTGATATGATCGGCTTGGCTGGTATCGGCTTATATCAACAGAGTGGCGTGATTTCCAAGAACAGTATTTCCGGCGTGACCACAGCATCTACTTATACTTCATCTGGTATATTAGTAACTGGAAGTACCAGTGATATTACGATAAAGGAAAACACGATCAGTAATATTAAAAACACCAATGCAGGCGGTTATGGCAGTAACGGGATTCAGTTGAACTCCTCCTCCTTAACAGCCAACGTTACGGTTGTAAACAATATGATTTCTGACATTGCCTCTGTTGGATATTCCCTGGCTGGTGTCGCAGATAATGGTTATGGAATTATTGCTGTGACTGGCGGCGGTTATAACATTTTTTTCAACAGCATAAATCTAAATACCAATCAAAGCTCTTTAACCGGTCTGCCTTCTGCAATAAATATTACTTCCGGTATTACTACTGCCGGGTCGATTGATTTGAGGAACAACATTTTTGCAAATACACAGACATATGGAACCAACAGGTATGCCATATACTGTGCCGCTGCTGCAACAGTGTTTACTAAGATCGACTATAATGATTACTTTACAACTGCTACCAATCTGGGTTACCTGGGAGCCATCATCCTCGATATAACAGCATGGAGAACAGCTACAGGTAAGGATGCGAAAAGTATCTCAGCCAATCCTATGTTTGTAAGTCCAACCAATCTTCATATCAATACTGCTGTGATATCTCCTGTTAATAATACTGGGATTGAGCTGGAATCCGTTCTGACAGATATTGATGGTGACTTGAGAAACAACCCTCCGGATATAGGTGCCGATGAATTCTCAAGGTCGGGACCAAAGACAGTTGCACCAACTCTCACTGCTTGTCCGGGATCGCTGATCGTGATTCCTGTGAAGGTTAACAACTTCAATAATATCGGCACAATTTCCCTTACCCTTGATTATGACCCTGCAGTTCTCACTTTCCAGAATATGGCTTCCACAACAATCCCTTCAACTTGGGAAATCAACGATACTGCGTCAGCCGGGAGATTTATCATCGGTGGATTTGGCCCCGGGTTCTCGTTATCTGATGGAAGTGACCTTTTCAACCTGACCTTCATTTATAAAGGTGGAATCAGCTCCCTTAACTGGTATGATGGCGATGGAAGTTCCTGTGAATATTCAGACGCAACCACTCATGATGCACTGATTGATCAGCCCCAATCAGATTACTATACAAACGGCGCAGTTTCGCAGTCACCAGATGTGAAAGGCCTCTTTCTATCGCTTTTCCTTGAAGGATTATATAATGGTGGCCACACCATGAGGAAAGCGCAGAACGAATTTGGCGATCAGTTCAAAGCCGACACCGCCGATGTGATCAAAGTTGAACTACATAGCGCTACAACTTACTCTGACCCACCTGTATACTTCGTTGCTAAAGTCAGCCTTAGCACAAGTGGCGAAGCAATTGTTTGCATACCAGCAGTGTATAATGGTTCCTACTATGTAACTATCAAACATCGCAATAGTATCGAAACAACAACTGCCGCTCCTGTTTCATTTTTCGGAGCTACTATCAGTTATCCATTTAATAAGCCATCGAGAGCCTATGGCGAAAATCTTACCGTTTTCGACGATTTCGTTGCTGCAATTTACGCCGCCGATGAAAACCAGGATGGAATTATTGACGGAACTGACCTGTCGGAGATTGCCAACCTCGTACCAACTGCTCCCAGTGGTTATATTGCACAAGATGTCAATGGTGATGGGTTGATTGACGGTACAGATTTGTCAATCACCGGCAATAATGCTGATGCCGCTATAAATGCAATGGTCCCTTAATATTAACCGAATCCCCTTGTCGATGACAAGGGGATTCAATATCTTAAAGCTATGAATATCAGATGTTTTATTTTGGGTTGCCTGCTTTTCGTGGGAAATTACTTGTATGCACAAAATGCCCCGATAACCACTGCTCCGGCGATTGGAAATGCGGTTATCGGACAACATGTAACGACACCAATCACTGTGAAGGACTTCACTGATATTGGCACATTTTCTCTTACACTGGATTACCAAACTTCGGCTCTGACCTTCCTGAGCGCGACCTTTGATCCGGCATTTACCGGATTAACCGTAAATACTACAACTCCGGGAAAGATTATAATTACCTGGACTGGGTCAGCCGGGATCACATTGCCCGACCAAACACAATTGCTGAATATTACCTTTACATATCTCTCCGGAATATCACTTTTAACCTGGAATACCACAGGAACATCCTGTCAGTATAAAAAATTTGCAGGCGGTTCATATACGGTTTTAAATGATTCGCCAAAAACTTCCTATTATATTAATGGGGTAGTTGCTGCCCATTTAGCACCAAAGACCTATGCCCCCGTCATTACCAATGCTTCGCCAGGTACCATATATTTACCGATAACTGTGAAGAATTTTACCAGGATAAGTTCTCTCTACCTTATGTTTACTTATGATGTTAATACCCTGGCTTACCAGAATTCATTTACTGCAAATCCAGGATTGTCCGGTGATTTCCAGGTTGGAAACCAACCAGGGCTATTTATTATTTCCTGGTATGGAAATCCCGGCACTTTGACGGATGGCAGCACATTGGTTACCCTGAAATTTAATTATACCAACTCTGCTGGAAATGCAAATTTCTCTGCGCTTACCTGGTATGAATGTGGCCCATGCTGTGAATATACTGATGAATCCTCAAATATTCTGTACGATTCACCTACGGGTGATTATTATTTCAACGGCCTTGTAACCGGGCAAGTATCCCCGGTTACCTGGTTGCCCTCAATCAGCAATGCAACACCCGGAAACACAATCCCTGTCCCTGTCCAGGTGAACGGTTTCACCAACATCAGAGCTATATCCCTGACCTTTAAATACGATCCTGCAGTTCTGACGCTTCCTACAGGAGCATTTACGCCCAATCCGATTTTTGGCGGTACACTTCTGGTTAGCAATCGACTTCCCGGGCCAGATGGGAAACGTACCATTGTGATCGGCTGGAATGGGAGCCCTAAAACTTTACCAACCGGAAGCTCCATTGTGACATTTAATTTTAATTATCTTTCCGGCGCTACTCCGCTAAGATGGTGTACCGGAAGTGATTCTTGTGAGTATGCTGATGCCTTGTTTAATCCATTATGGAAGAGCCCGCCTGGCCAGTATTTTCTGGATGGGCTCATTGCTTCGCATGTTGCGCCCATAACCAAAATTGAAACGGGAGCTGGAATAATCGGAAAATCGCTGGGAATTCCTGTAACGGTCATTAATTTTACCAATATTGGTGGCTTTACCCTGACCCTGAATTATGATCCTGGAGTAATACACTACGAAATGGCATCCCTTGCTTCCACCATTGGAGGTACATTTACATCAACCAATGCCGGACCGGGTCAGCTTATAATGCAATGGACGGGGCCACCAACTACTTTGCCTGATGGCAGTATTTTAGTCGAAATTTCCTTCACTTATCTTGGAGGAAATACTTCTCTCCAATGGTTTTGTAATGGAAATTCGTGCCTTGTTTATGAGGGTTTGACGATGCTGCCATTGTATGATCAGCCAAAAACAACATTTTATACAACTGGCTCAGTATCTCCAGGAAAGAGCTGTAACCTTTCGTTACTTCTTGAAAGCTTATATGGCGGCGGCGGTACTTTAAATAAAGCACAGGATGAACTGGGAGATCATTTCTCCGAAACTACAGCAGATGAGATCACTGTTGAATTACACAAAGCTTCTGATTACTCTGTAATTGACTATCGAGCAATAAAAGTCATGTTAAACACTAACGGCCTGGCAACATTTGCAGTGCCAACCACATTCACAAAACGGTGCTATTTAGCCATTAAACACCGTAACAGCATTGAAACCATAACAGCCGACTCTGTATCCTTTAGCGGAAGCACCTTCTCTTATTCATTTAATACCGCCACGAAAGCTTTTGGCTCAAATATGAAACAGATGCCCGATGGCGTTTACGTAATTTATGTAGGCGACAGCAATCAGGACGGTATTGTTGATGGTTCTGACATTTCGGATATAGGGAACTTAGCAGACATTGGAGCCAGTGGTTACATCCCGGAAGACCTGAATGGAGATGGTTTGGTTGATGGGTCTGATATCTCCCTTTTCGGAAACAATGCTGACGCAGGTATCGGGGCTATTTATCCATAAGAATATTCCTTCTTTAAATTCTATTTTGTTACTATGATTATCAGGTGGTTGTTCATAGGATTTTTGCTCATGCTTATTCATTGTCTGGAAGCACAGAATGCACCTGTTACAACTATAGCAACCGTTACCAATGCAATTCCCAGCCAGGACATCACCGTTCCGATAACTGTTACAGGTTTTAATAACATTGGTTCAGCCACACTGACACTGGATTATGATTATTCAAAGCTGCATTTCGTTTCAGGAACTGAAAATCCCCTTCTTTCCGGAAATTTCAACGTGGGAGATAATGACCTTGGAACTGGTATGCATCGCGTGGTGCTCGGATGGTACGGGTCGGGAACATCTTTGCCAAACGGAACCTGGATTGTAAATTACATCTTTACTTATCTTACAGGAACCCCATCCCTGCAATGGTACGAAATGGGGCCATCTTGTGAATATACCGATGCAAACGCCAATATTCTCAACGACATTCCTACATCTTCTTATTATATCAATGGCTTAGTATGTGGTTCTATGTCAGGGCCTGGCTTGGTAACCGGCAGTAGTTCTATTTGCCAGGGTCAGACATCTGTTGCTTACAGCATCGCTCCTTTGCAGAATGTAACGGGATATCATTGGGCTGTTCCGCCAGGATCTTCAATTGCCAGTGGAAATAATACCAACGCAATTACGGTCGACTTCTCTCCTTCTGCCGCTTCCGGGAATGTTGCTGTAAATGGGGTAAACGAATGTGGAAATGGTACAGTTGCATCATTGCCGGTAGCTGTCTATAACCTGCCCGTTGCAAATGCCGGTAATGATACGACCATCTTATATGGAACTTCTGCATTCCTTCACGCAGCCAATGGAGGAACCGGTTCATATATTTATTCTTGGTCTCCTGAAAATCTGCTGGTTAATCCGAATGTTCAAAATCCGCAAACTGTGCAGCTTACTTCGACTACCATTTTCCATCTTGTTGTTACAAACCAGGGATCACCCTGCACGAGCAGTGATAATATTGCCGTAGCGATTTCAGGAGGAGCACTGAGCATCAATCCTACCGCGGTTCCTGGCAATATTTGCCGTACCTCTTATGCCCAGCTTTTTGCAAATGCAGGCGGAGGCACCGGGAACTATAGCTATTCCTGGACTTGCATTCCGGCAGGAACCCCTCCATGGACTTCCAACTTAGCCAATCCTTTAGTCAGCCCGGATTCTTCAAGTCATTATTTCCTGACCGTTACCGATGGGTTTTCTACTTCTTCCGGATCAACAAACCTTATCATCGACCAACTGCCAGCTGCTGCAATCAGCGGTGGCGATTCTCTTTGCGAAGACGGATCGATGACTATTATCCGGATTGATCTCACCGGCATTCCCCCCTGGTCATTTATTTATTCAAATGGCCTGACATCAACCACAATAAACAATCAAATCAATACTCCTTACCTGATTGTGACTTCAGATCCGGGAATTTACACGGTGCTTTCAATTAATGACGAGAATTGTTATGGTACCACATATGGCGCTGCACCTGTCAGGGTATTCCCAATTCCGGTAGCACCGATAATTACACAAACTGGATCTATCCTCTTCTCGAACTCATCCTCCGGAAATCAATGGTACAGAAACCTGGTCGCTATTTATGGTGCGACAAACCAAAGCTATACTCCAACTGAAAATGGGCAATATTACGCCATTGTCACTCTGAATGGATGCAGTTCGGATTCGTCCAACAATCTCGATGTAACAATTATAAATACAGAAAATTATCTTTTCAGCAACTTTCACATTTTCCCAAACCCTGCAAAAGATATTTTGCTAATAAAAACATCCGGCCCTCCTGATGAATTCATTAATGTAAAAATTTTTTCAAGTTATGGCAGATTCTTGAAAAATTATGAATTCACAGGTGGGCCTTTATTTAATGAATACCGTATTGATATACGAAATTTTGACGGCGGGGTTTATTTGCTCATGATTGAGAATGGCAGAAAAAACATTATTCAAAAACTTATTATCTTGTGAGAGTGGCTCTGAATAAATAGCATAATTAAAAAACTAATAAATTATTATTTTTTTCTTGTTTTTTTATATATTTATTTTTTCTATCTTTGCATTGCTACAACTACACATTAAATATGAAACCTCTTTTATTTACAAAATTTAACCCTAAAACATTGTGATATGAAGAAAAATGTACTAATTTGTTCAATGATCTTTCTATTGATCGGGTTGAACACAGGATTTGCCAGAGAAATTTACCCTCAAACAGACACTGTTCGTGTATGGTCAGGATTAACAGACACAGATTGGTTTCTTGCGAGTAACTGGGAAGGGGCAATTGTCCCATCAGATAATGATGTCGTAGTAATTCCTTCGAACTTACAACGGTATCCGGTTTTGGGACCAAATGAATACGTTATCTGCAACGGTCTTACCATTAATGACGTAGGGGATTTTGATAAAATGCCTTCCGGCGGAAGAATGGTTGTTTCCGGCGATTTTTATATTGATGGATCTCTGACTATCAAGGTTGGCGGTTTTCTGGATATCACTGACGGAGGTTCGCTTACAATTACCGAGAATTTGAAAAACTCCGGCAGCATGATTATTGAAAATGGAGGATCCCTGATTACAGGAGGAACCGTCACAGGTCTTGCCAGCGTAATCCGGGAATTTCCCAATGATTTAGGATGGCATTTAATTTCTTCACCGGTGGATTACCAGGAAATCTGTAACGGTTCCTTTGCCCCTTTGCCATCAAACTTCGCAACTACACCGGCAAATACATGGGATTTCTATAAATGGTCAGCCGATTGCCCAATAGAACCTTTACTGCGCTGGAGAAATTTAAGAAATTTGGATTTATCAGTCAATACTGCTGATTTTGGGACTGCCCCAAAATTTGATGTTCAGAAAGGCTATCTTGCAGCATACAACCCCGGTTTCTCTACAACGAAAACTTTTTATGGAACACCCAATACAGGAGATCAAACATTTAATTTCCTTGATGTTACCAGTAATTGTTCATGGGAATTAGCCGGTAATCCATATCCTTCTGCATTTGTCTGGGATGATGTAGCCGGAAAAGGGAATTTAATGTCTGGCTATTATTACGTTTGGAACGAGTTACGTGCAGGAAGTCCAGGATATGAAGCATATCTGGATGGAGCCTATCATTCAACCGGAGTAAATGGCAATATTCCCCCTATGCAAGGATTTTTTGTAAAAGTCGATCCTTCTAAGTCAAAACAAATTGATGTTCCTAATTCTTCCCGAATTCATGATAGTAACCATTGGTTAAAAAACACCTCTGTTACCCCGTCAAATCAGCTGATTATTACTATGGGAACAGCAACAGTTTATGATGAGGCTTACATCATCTTTGGAACAAATGGAAGCTTAGGCAAAGATTGGTATGATGCAGAAAAAATGTTTAGTATTAACAATCAGGTTCCTCAGGTTTATACCATTGTCGATAACGACCTGAAAACACTTATCAATGCAATGCCATTTACAAATTACCCAGTGAGCATTCCAGTCGGAATCATTACTCCAAATCAAGGAACTTTTTCTTTTAAGGTTACCGGATTTGATAGTTTTACATCCTTCCCTGGGTTATCATTGGAAGATTTAAAATTGAATACTTCGCAAAATATGGTTGCAAATCCTGTTTATTCTTTCACTGCTGATGGAAATGAAGATGCCAGCCGCTTCCTTTTGCATTTTTCCGGACCAATCGGTATCAGTGAAAAGAACACCAGTACAATCAACATCTACTCCAACGAAAAAACCGTTTTCATCAACAACCCTGCTGGTTTTCACAATGCACAGGTAAGTGTAAGCAACCTGTTAGGACAGGAAATCTTAACCCGGAAGCTGAGTGATCAGAATTTGAACCAAATTAATGTAAATGCACTGAAAGGCTATTACATTGTAAAGGTTCAGACCGAATCTTCTGTGCAAACAGCCAAGGTTTATATTAATTAACAGAACTATTCATCATTAAAAATTCAGACTATGAAAAAATATTTCAGACTATTAATGGTTCTGACAACGCTCTTTACCTTGGTAATGGTACTACCGGCCAGTGGACAGGCACCTCCTCCTCCTACACATGGCCAAAACGGGAATCAACCAGGTGGCGGCGCAACAGGATGTCCGCTTGATCGAACAGACGGAATTATTTTCGCGTTGGTAATTAGTCTTGGTTATGCAGGATTAATGCTTTATCAACGAGGTAAAAAGAACAGAGAAGTTTTGTAGATAAACACAATTCTTTCCGGATCGAAGTAGCCAGGTAATTCTGCGCTCAGATCCAACATTAACCTTTGAATAAAATCCCGGTCAGGATAATCCTGACCGGGATTTTTGTTTTTTATTCATGGGATGTTTCTCGAAAAATGAACATTATCAATCCTAAAAAAATCGTGTAACTCTTCCTATCTCAGCATCAAATTCTTCATTATTAACAAGAATTACCTTATCCCTTCGGAAAAAATTTATTAACACCCCTGATACCTTTTCGGAAAAAGACGATTAATCAACAATTCGTGTTGCATGTGTTTGATTTGAACATAACAAATGGTCTCACCGTTCCTTTGTAATGAAATATTAGCCACTAAATACAAATACCATGAAAAAATTTGCATCTCTACTTCTCCTGACCCTCGGAATGCGTTCTTTGGGATATGGAACAACTTACTATTCCCAGGGATCGGTTGCACCGGAATTGTTTGTTAGCTGGAATGACTGCCGCACCGGCGGAGGAAATTCACCGTTAAACTTTACTTCAGGGGATTTTTTTATTGTACAAAATGGCCATTCAATGACCGACGGGGCAAATTGGTCAATTTCCGGTGCGGGATCAAAATTATGGATAGAGGATGGTGGTGTTCTTACTGCAAATTTCCCGATCACCCTCGCCAAAGCAACAACTTTTCAAATTGATAATGGAGGCACATTTATCCACAATAACACAGGTGCCCCGTCTTCCACAATCTTTAATGGAACAGAATATTTTTGCCCCAACAGTACTTTTTGGATAAAAAACTGGATAGGGAATCTTTATGTCATTCCTTTTGGTATCACTTGGGGAAACCTGATAATCGATATTCCTTCATTAAACGGAAGCTGGAACCAGGTAGGGAATGTCGCCACTGTCAATGGAACCCTTGACATTCGTCAAACGGGTGGAAATGAAAATGAATTCCGGCTCTGTTCCAGGACTGGCATGACATACACGTTTAATATTGCAAACATCAACGTTTCTGGCGGTATTCTAAATATCCAGGGTGGAGGAACTACTGGGCTACCTTGCATGTATACTATTGTTTCAGGAGATATTAACCTGTCGGGAGGTAAAATTGATCTTGGTACTAATGGAATTTCCACCATAAGTGTTGGTGGAAATCTGACAGTTTCTGGTAGCGGAATAATGATCAACTCCAGTGCAACAGCAAAGATCATTTTTAACAATACCGGAGCACAAAGTGTCTGCCTAAATGCTGATGCAATGAGTACAAATCTGATCAGCGTGGATATAAATGTTGGAAGCACTATCAATATGAACTCCATTTGGGCAATGAGTCCATTAGCAACAATAAATATTTATGGCTCATTAAATACGAACAGTTATACATTTAAAGCCAGAGCAATCAATGTTGGCGGTATTTTAAATCTTGGGACAGGAATTCTGGAACAGGTAGGCACTGCTGCAATTATTGTGGGTGGTCCTTCATTGGGAAATACAGGAACTATTAATTGCAACGGAGTGATTAATATGGCCCCATCATCGTTTGCTTCGTTTTTAATTCAGCCTGGCGGAGTTGTCAATTTGAATGCCGGAATCATCAACATGAATCATACAATGGCTTCATTTTTTATTGATACCGGAGGAACATTAAATTGTGGTACAGGCAAAGTTGCCAGTATTAACTCAACACTATCAACATTTATTTTGAATCCCGGGGGAACACTGACGATCGGATCCCATGAGGGGATCAGTTTGAGCGAGACAACCGGTAATATACAGGTTGGTGGATCAAGAAACTTCCATTTTGGTGCGAATTACGGTTATACCGGAATGATACCGCAAGTCACTGGAAATGGCTTGCCCACCACAGTGAATGATTTGACTATCAACAATGAGTCAGGAGTTTCGCTGACCAATGATGTCCTTGTGAATAATACCCTTCTTTTAATCGCCGGTGCCATCGTACCCGGAGGAAAAATCTTGTCGTATAGTGAAAATGGCAACCTGGAGTACAACGGAACTTTTTATTCAACCACAGCAGATGTCGAGTTTCCGTCAATGAATGGTCCTGCGTTTCTGACCATAAATAATTGCGCTCCTTCAGGAATTGCTTTACATGCGAACCGCATATTAACCGGATCATTAACAATTGCCGATACGAAACAATTTGTTATTCCTGCCGGAATAAGTCTCACGGTAAACGGATCAGTCACATTAAACGGGAGCGATTGCCTGGAAATCATGTCCGACGGATCGTTCATCGACAGCGGAATGCAATCGGCCGGTTCAGGTACGGCCATTGTTGACCGATATATTACTGCAAATGCCTGGCACTATATTTCATCTCCTGTACAGGAAGCGTGCACAGCAATCTTTCTTGGCGATTACATTAAACCCTATGCAGAAGGAACTTTGGGGTTCGGCCCTTACATTGTCTCGCCCTCCGTGATGTTGAAACCCATGCAAGGTTATGCAGTGTGGCCGACAATGAACCATACTATTGTTTTCAGCGGGGGAAAGCTCAATACAGGAAACCTGGAAGCAGACGTTTCAAGAACTTATACCGGGCAAACCGGAAATAATGAGTATGATGGATGGAACCTTGTTGGAAATCCTTATCCCTGTTCGATCGACCTGGATTTACTTCATGAAACATGGGATAACGTGGAAGAAACCGCATATTTCTGGGATCAGTCATTATCTGCCAGCGGAAATTATAGTGTTTACCCGGCCAAGACCGGTTTTGGAACACATTCGCAATATGCTCCGGCAATGCAGGGATTTTTTGTCCGTTGCAATGCCTTCGCATCTCACGAAACTCCCGGTTTCGGCATAATCCGGTTTAATATCGCATCGAAAGTGCATTCCTCCGAAATTTTCTTAAAAAAAAACAAACAAGTGTCCAACGCAATTTTCATTAAAGTTACAGGATCTGCAAATCCATTCTATGATGAATTGGTTGTCCATTTTGATTCCAACACAACAACCGGTTATGATCCAGGTTATGATGCAAATAAATTATGGGGATTGAAGGAAGCTCCTCAAATATATACAGTTATCGGCAACAATGTGAATCTGACGGTCAACGCTTTACCTTTTGACAGTGCCAATGTTGTAGTTCCTATGGGGTTCAAAACCGAAATTTCGGGTAATTACGAAATGACAATTGATAGTATCGGTACTTTCGGGAAAGAGGTCTCTATCATTCTTGAGGATTTAAAGCTACAGATAAGCCAGGATCTGAAGTCTGCCCCTAACTACAGATTTTATTATGAGCAGACTGATTTGCCAGAACGCTTTTTGCTTCATTTCAACAATCATAAATTAGGTGTCAAGGCAGTTGAAAAATACCGATCGCTGAAAATTTACTCTTCAGGTAGTGATATTTTTATCTGCAATTTCTCTGAAAAACCAGTGAATGGAACAATTTTTCTTTACGACTTGGTTGGCCGGGAATTAGTTCATTCTTCCTTAAAAGCCGAACAGATTAACAGGATAAACACTGGCTGGAGAAGAGGGTGTTATCTCATTAAAGTAGTTTCAAACCTGGGAATTTTTACCCGGTCAGTTTATCTTAATTAATACAAATACTCATTTCCACAACAAACAAAGATGAAGAAGTACTTAAAAATAATTGCTACCCTGGTAGTTTTTCATGGGATTATGGTAATGAATACTTTTGCTGATCCACCCGACATGCTAAACCCACCGAATCCCGGAAGTTCTCCTATCGGTAATGGTAATCCCGTTGGTGCACCAATTGATGAGGGGTTGGGCTTTCTTTTGATTCTCAGTGCATGCTATGGCGCAAGGAAAATTTATTCAATAAAAAATTCACTGATAAAATGAGGCACTTACCTGCCTGACTTACCAAATATTTTGGCTAATCTTTTTCCCAATATATTGAGAATATTATGTATCTTTGTATGGATAAAAACCTGACAACCAATTTTGCAGTCATAATAGACACGCACAATATAATGATTTCAGGGAGCTGCACAGATGTCATTAAAGATATTCTCTATGTTACCTCTTCACACGACTCGTGTCGTCGGACGTTTTCGTTCAACGATCCTCCTGGCTTTTTTTCTTTTTGGGGTTCAGTTAATATTTGCTCAAATACCTACCGGATATTATACTTCGGCCGTTGGCACCGGAGCTACCTTGAAGACTGCTTTGTACAACATCATCAAGGGACATACGGTCAAGAGCTATGATTATATATGGACTGCTTATTATACCACAGATGTAAGGTCAGATGGTAAGGTATGGGACATGTATTCTGATATCCCCGGGGGAACGCCACCTTATGAGTTTACGCTTGGATCCGGGCAATGTGGTTCCGGTGGAGTTTCTGCAGAGGGACAATGTTACAGCCGTGAACATTCCTTCCCGAAAAGCTGGTTTGGCGGAGAAGTGTCGCCGATGTACACGGATATTTTTCACATATACCCTACGGATCAATACGTCAATAACAGAAGGAGCGACAATCCTTACGGAAAAGTAAATAGTCCAACATGGACATCTTTGAATGGAAGTAAAGTAGGGCCTTGTGTAACTCCCGGCTTTACGGGAACCGTTTTTGAGCCCCGTGATGACTTTAAAGGGGATTTCGCACGAACTTATTTTTATATGGCAACCCGTTACGAAAATGTTATTGCTACCTGGCAAAACAATAATCCCGGGGGCGCTGCTATTCTGGATGGAACATCTTACCCGGTATATCAAACCTGGTATCTGAATATGCTTCTTGAATGGAATGCACAAGATCCTGTATCGCAAAAAGAGATTGACCGAAACAACGCAGTTTATGCGATTCAAAATAACCGAAATCCATTTATTGACCACCCGGAATACGCTCTAGCTATATGGGTTCCCGGCATTCCAACAACAACAACACTCGCAGCAACAAATGTTACTGCAAGCGGAGCCACCTTAAATGGAACTGTCAATCCTAATGGAGTTGCCACGAACTATCATTTTGAATGGGGTACGACACCAGGATATGGGAATTCTACAACAACAACTTCGGCTGGATCTGGCTCCGGCAATGTCAGCGTAAATGCCGGTATCACGAGTCTGGCCTCAGGAACAATCTATCATTACCGCCTTGTTGCAGTCAACAGTAATGGGACCTCCAACGGAACCGATCTTATGTTGACAACTTTAACTCCGACATTAGCGGTTTCTCCTTCCGACCGACCTGTTCCTGCTCCTTCAGGGAACACTTCTTTTGCCGTGACATCCAACTCGAATTGGACAGCCTCAAGCAATCAAACCTGGTGTACAGTTACACCTTCAGGTTCGGGAAATGGCACTATTACTGCAACTTATTCAACGAATTCAACAATTGTGCTCCGGGTAGCCAATATAACGGTCACTGTTTCCGGCCTATCACCTATTGTAGTAACAGTTACTCAGTCCGGATCTGCGTCTACATTATCGGTCACACCTTCCGACCGACCTGTTACAGCACTTTCAGGAAACACTTCTTTTACTGTGACATCCAACGCGAATTGGACAGCCTCAAGTAATCAAATATGGTGTACAGTTACGCCCTCGGGGTCAGGAAACGGAACAATAACTGCAACTTATTCTATCAATTCAACAATCGTTCAACGTGTGGCAAATGTGACTGTGACGGTTACCGGTTTGACTCCGGTTATTGTGACCGTAACACAGGCTGGCGTAGCACTGCCGCCGGAGCCGACAAATTTTCCAACTAATTTTTCCGCTTTTAATATCATCCTCCACTGGACTGATGCAACCGGAGCCGTTGTTCCGACGGGTTATCTCGTCCGAATGAGTAGTATGGATTTCAGCGCCATTCCGATTCCTGTGGATGGAATCCCTGTCCCAACCGGTGCTTCGGATAAAAATGTCCTCAGCGGAGTGCAGGAAGCATGGTTCGGAAATCTGACACCAAATACAACATATTATTTCAAAATATTCGGTTATCAGGGATCCGGAAGCAGCATCGACTATAAAACCGATGGTGCGGTTCCCCAGGTTCAGAAAACTACGCAACCATAAGGGTTACAAAGGAGATTCTTCAGGGCAATTATCAGAATCAGGAGAATTGGGGGATGTCTCCAATTTGTTCGTTTGTTAATCCCTCCGGGTCATATCCTGCACTTTTGCATAGCAGGAAAATTTTTGCGGATTTGGAGAGGAGATCCATTGTATCATACGCTTCAATAACAGAAATTCCGGTGGCCAGTAGTCCATGTTTCTCCCACACGACCACAGGATGAGTTTCCAATTCTTTGACGGTTGCCATTGCAATTGATTCAGTTCCCGGTAAGGAATATGGAACAAAACCAATCCCCTGAGGAACAAACATTTTGGTTTCAGGATGCATGCCAAAAAGCAGTTTGTTAAGTGCAACAGCAGATTTAAACTCTTTTATTTGAGAGAGTGCAATAAATTCAGGAACATGGGCATGTACCACGACTTTCATTTCCGGATGCGATCGTTTTAACATTTCCTGGATTGCCAGATGGGTAGGAAGTTCCGAAGTAGGTATAAGTTTTTGCCTGTTTGGTAAGCCAGATCTGAATTCCGACATCCGATATCCTTTACCGGTCGCATCAATTTGTATAAAACACAACCCTTTTTCGGGCGCTTTGGCCAGATCGCGCATACGGACTCCGGTGGCAGTGAGCATGAAAATATTCCTTGCCAGGTAAGAAAGATCCACAGATAACGGATATACATCATAATCAGTAAAGAAATTCACTCTTTCTGGTAACAAGTCTGTAATGTTCACAGAAATATTTCCTGCATTTCGTTCAGCCCACCCCTTTTCCCAGAGGTATTGAGCGACCTCCACAACCTCTGAAATAACGTTTTTAATCTTCTCGTTCAGAAATAATCCATGACTCATAAAATACTTCCTTTGCTTTTTATCTTCTTTTATTTTTAAAGAACGTTGTTATCAAAGTTGAACATTCGTGTTGCAAAATCCCGGATTCTACTTCGGTTTTCGGATGAAGTATTTGCTGCCGGATCAACCGGTACCCACGTTTTTTATCGTCAGCGCCATACACCAGTTTTTCAAGCTGTGCCCAGAAAATTGCGCCTGCACACATGATACAGGGTTCAAGCGTCACATAAAGTGTGCATTCATTCAGATATTTTCCTCCCAGGTGGTCTGAAGCAGCGGTAATGGCTTGCATTTCTGCATGTGCAGTAACATCAGTCAATGCTTCAGAGAGATTATGCGCACGGGCAATTATCCGGTTCTGGCAAACCACAATTGCGCCGATCGGAACCTCATTCCGTTCGAGGGCTTTCTGTGCTTCTTTGAGCGCTTCATTCATGAAATATTCGTAAGAATACCGCTCGTATCCAGGCGTTTTCGTCATCATTTTTGGCACATTATCAATATCGTTCTATTACCTGCTTTTACTTATGCAGAATTAGAATTGTGTTAATTTTTGATAACTTTTACCGTTTTCAATTGCTGACCATCTTCATAAAGTGTGACAAAATATATTCCATCCGGTTTTCCGGCCAGATTAACATGATCAATCCAGCTTCCATTGGAGGATTGTTTCGTCTCTTCAAATACAAATTTTCCTGCCTGATCGTATATCCTGACGGAAATTTGTTTCTTGCCGTTTGATTTGTAGGAAATGTTCAGCAAATCATTTGTCGGGTTTGGATAGACTAAGAATTCATTTTCCGGTAATTGGTTAATTCCTAAAACGACATCCCATATTGTGGTGAAGAATCCCCGTCCGTGAGTGGCTGCCAGAACGGTGTTGTCGGATTCCCGTAGGTTAAGCATATCGACTCTTACATTTGCCATACCATTAACTTCGGGAGCCCATGTCACTCCATCTTCGTTCAGGTTACTGGTGGTCCAGATTCCTGTTTCCGTAGCAAGCATAGCTTGTTTTGAATTTTCCGGATGAAAAATGCCCCAACGAATCGGCATGTCAGGAAGATTTCCTTCGCGATTATGCCATGATTGCCCACCATCGTATGTCACAAAAACTGAAGGAACTCCATAATTGGAAAACGTAACAAGAAGAGTGTCTTCCGAACCATTCACATCAATGCTGGAGATATTGGCAACCGGAAAACCGGACCCTGTAATTTCTGCTGATGAGGGATTTGTCTGCGCATGCTGAATTCTGAAGAGCTGGCCAGATTGCGTTCCAAGATACAATATTGTATTTCCTGAAGGTGAGTAGGGAGACCATTTTACTGCTGAAAAGTAGACCTGCGCCCCGGTATTGACGGGAACAAAGCCTCCATAATACCCATATGATGTGATATCATCAATTCGCAGAATATTATCAAGAAAGTTCCCGGCAAAGTCGCATGCATTGGCATAGAGGGTATTATTCTTATAGTCATAGTCGGCTGGATTGACAAACACGCCACTTTGATAAAAATCGGTAATATCATTCTGATAAGCTCCGTAATCAAAAATGATGTATTGATTATAATAAACAGACGAGATCATATAGTTCGGTTCGTCTTTATCGTAAAAACAGAAGGCGCCATCTCCTCCGCTAACCATACTATTAAGTGAGAGAGGATCGCCAACATATTGCAAACTGCCATTATCCTGCAAACCTCCGAGAAATACATTAGTACCGTTACCCGGTTGGATGGCGCAAGTATAAAACTGAAGTGTGTTGTAATTTTTATTCCTTTCCTGGAATGTCGGGGAATCAGAAGTTGCATCGGAAGTAAAAAACACGCCTCCATCGGTGCCAAGGATTAATTCGTCCGAAGACCCCGGTTTAAACTGCATAATATGCTGATCAGCGTGAACGTATTGAGGCCCGCCTGCATTATACATAAGACTCCAGTCACTCACCCGGTCCCACGAAATTCCGCCATCTGTTGTTTTCTGAACATCCAGTCCTCCTATATAAACATTGTCAGGATTGTTTGGATCCACTGCAATATCAAGTGCATGCCATGCGATGTTTGCAAAATTCGGCTGTCCATTGGCATCCCATGGCAAATTTTTCCGAACCCAGCTGGTACCCTGGTTGCCTGAGCGATAAATCCGGTAACAATAAAAGTAGTTAAACCCATTGAACGAACTGGTAAACCCCTGAGCAATAAGCGCATATACTACTGCAGGATCGGAAGGTGAACAAGCAAGAACGACGCGCCCCGGAATTGTTTTTGCGGTATCACCTATTATTTCATTCCTGAAAGTTTCATTGACTGTCCAAGAACCGGTAGTACCGGCATCAGAATAGAGTATTGTAGCTGCTCCGTGATTTTCAAGGTCAGGCATTGTTCCTACAAAAATCCTTCCGGTCGAATTCATCATAACATCTGAAGGTGAATAGGGAACACTTTGTCCCTGGATGTCCGGCAAAACCTGTTGCCAGGTGCTTCCACCATCAGTTGAACGAAACAGCCCGTCGGATGGAAAAGCATGATGTATTCCATGATATAACCCGGAAACAACACCGGCATAGATCACGCTGTTGCCTGCTTCGTTTCGTACAACGATTTTCGTTATGTAAGCAAAATTTAAGGTGGACGGGAGTATGCTCCAGGTTTGTCCGCCATCTGTGGATTTCCAGATACCATCTCCCATTCCAGAAGATTCCCTATACGTTTGCAAGGCAGTCTCGGGTTCTCCTGTACCCACATAAAAAGTTAACGGATTTACCGGATCGTACGTTATACAGCGGACGGATAAGCAGCTCCAGAAATCTCCTATGGCGACCCATGAAACATTTGGGTTTGTAATATCGGTATTGTACCAAAGACCGCCGGTAACTCCTCCTGCCCATACTTTCCGGTGGTCAGGATCATTTGGATCATACATAAGCGCGCGTGTACGTCCTCCCATATCCGCTGGGTATCCGGTCCAATGAAGGCCGGAATTAGCTGATTTCAGCGCTTGTGCAGCTTTTGTCTGAAAATATGCTGCAAGAAGGCGTTGCCGGGGAATTGTTCCCGTTTCAGGATCCAGTGTTTTTAAATAATCCTGAAGAGCCGCTATTCCTGGTTGATCTACTGCACTCTCATATTTCTTAAGTGTACTTTGTGGCGACGATTTCCAGCATTTGTTTTTCAGAAAGGATTCATACCGTAGCCGCTGGAATTTGGCAGAGTGTTTGTAAGAGACTAAAGACCCAATGATAATGGCTACAATAATAATTGCAGGAATGAATACTTTTTTCATAATACCGGATTTATAGGATTATTGTTTGATGTCTCCTCTCACAAAGTTATGGAATTTTTCGCAGGATCTGTTTCAACAGGTTTTTCCGGTAAAGGCATAAGTTTTTTAAGCTCTTCCAGTGGGTATGCATCCCTCAGATGATATGGTCCGATCCTGGTCCGGCATAACGCAGTGAGATGCGCCCCGGAGTTAAGCAGTTTCCCAAAATCCCTGGCCAAAGAACGAATGTATGTTCCTTTGCTGCAGGCAATCCTGAAATCCACTTCCGGCAGTCGGATGGCGGCGATTTCGAACATAGAGATATGGACCTGCCTCAGAGGAATTACCAGCTCCTGTTCATTCCTGGCATATTTATACGCCCTTCTTCCTTTCACCTTGACAGCGGAGAAAATTGGTGGCAATTGCTCCTGCGATCCTGAGAGGTTAAGCGCAGCAACCCGGATTTCTTCTTCTGTGATATGTTCCCATGGATAACTTTGGTCGATCTCCTTTTCCAGGTCAAAAGAAGCAGTAGTCGCTCCAAGCCGGAAAGTGCCTGTATATTCTTTATCTAAGTCTTTAAATTGCTCGATCTGTTTTGTCATCCGGCCAGTGCAGACAATAAGCAGTCCGGTTGCTAAAGGGTCCAGGGTTCCTGCATGCCCGATCTTGATTTTTTTTATCCCGAGATGTTTACGGATGTAGTTACGCACCACATTTACTACATCAAAAGATGTCCATCTATAGGGTTTATCTATCAGAAGAATTTCTCCTTTTTCAAAGTCAAAGATCATACCTGATATAGAGTCTGATTAATGTTTATTTCCTGGACTTTCAAATCAAAAACAATAATATACTTTTGCGCTCAGGCCGCGCGGGCCTCGTCACCACACCGCAGCTGCGCCTTCCTCTATCTCACTTCGTTCGATTTCCGGCTTCGCCGGAACCGAAGAAGCCAAGGCTGCTTATATGGTGACTGTTCTTTCATGAAAAGATTGATGACTTCAAGAAAATCAAAGGATGGTGAAATTGTTTCCAAGGGCAAGAAAAATAATGATTGCCAGGCCGACAATGATCCGGTAGTACCCGAATGCCCTGAATCCATATTTGGTAAGGTATGCAATGAAGGCTTTAATGGCAATAATAGCAACGACGAAGGCAATGAGATTACCGGTTATCAGAAACATCACATTTTGGTGCGTCAAAATTTCGGGATTATCTTTATGCGCATCCCACAAACTTTTCGCAAAAGCTCCGGCAAGCGTAGGAACTGCCAGGAAAAATGAAAATTCAGCAGCCAGTTTTCGTGTCAGCTTTTGTTGCATGCCGCCAATGATCGTAGCCGCGCTTCGGCTGAATCCTGGAAAGATAATCGCAAGCAGTTGAAACACTCCGATGATAAGGGATTTTTTATATGACACCTCTTCCACCTTTTCTAAATTTGGATTCTTAAACCAGTTATCGACGAAAATTAGTATTATCCCGCCAAGGAACATCACAACTGCGATGAACATTGGTTTTTCAAGCACATTGTCGATGTGTTTTTTTATCAGAAGACCTACAATAGCGGCAGGAAGGAAGGCAATAAATAGTTTAAGGTAAAAACTGAATTGTTTAAAATCAATGAACTTTCTCCAATAAATCAGCAGCACCGAAATGATGGCGCCAAATTGGATGTTTTCAATAAATAACTTGGTGAAGGGTTCTTTTTCAATGCCCAGAAAAGCAGAGGCAAGTGCCATATGGCCTGTGGAAGAAATCGGAAGAAACTCAGTAATGCCCTCGATAATGGCAATAATGACAGCTTGGAAAAGGGACATTTTATTCCTTTGGTTTCTTCATGATGGCAAAGATCTCGATTACATAACCGGTCAGCACCAGGATGGGGGCCAGGGTAATGTGCTGAAAATCGAAAATAGCCGGGCTGAAGACATTGGGATCATTGGATCCGCCGCCAATCATAAGTATAAAACCAACAGCAATAAAGGCTAATCCAATAAAAAGTAACCGATAATTTTCTTTCCCGAAAGCAAATTCATTGATCTTTTTCGCAACCGGAACTTGTTTTTTAATATCTTTTTCCATTTTTCTAAAATCAAAATCGGAACAAAATTACAGTTTATTTTTGGAAATCAATGGTATAAATCATCAGTTTTCATCCGCAGGTACTTTCTGACAGCCATCCAGGTTGAGAGCCAGGAAAGCAATACACCAAGCACAACGATGGAAACAATAAGTATGATGTACATCTCAAGGTCGGCGACCTGATAAAGTTCAGGAATTTCCTGAAATGCCAGAGACACAAGGAGAAGCAACAGGCCAAGGGCGATCAGTGAACTTATAAGTCCATTGAGAATGCCATTCCGGACATAAGGCCGGCAAATAAATGTTCGTGTGGCGCCCACCAGTTGCATGGTCCGGAGGTGAAACCGTTTCGAATACACTGAAAGCCTGATGGTATTGTTAATCAAAGCAATGGAAATTATCAGCAGAATAATGCTGAATCCAAGAATAAACAAGCTAATCCTTTCGATGTTTTGGTTCACCATTTCTACGAGTGATTTTTGGTAAAAAACCTCCTTCACTTCAGGATTCGATAACAGCTTTTGCTCAATCTTTCCAACTTGTTCCAGGTTGGCATAATCCGCTTTGAGCCGAAGATCGATGGTGGGAAGGAGAGGATTGTAACCAAGAAACCCGATGAAATCTTCTCCCAACTCTTTCTTTAATTGAATTGCAGCTTTTTCTTTTGGAATATATTCTGTCGATTTTACAAACTCTTCCCGGTCAAGTTTTTTCTGGAAAGCGATAATCATACCTTCTTTTACACCATCCTTCATCATGATCGAAAAGCCGATGTTTTCTTTCGCGTAGTTCGCAAGCTTCCTGGCGTTAAGTACCAACATTCCGAGCAACCCCAGCATGAACAACACCAAAGTAATACTGATTACCGTTGAGACATAGGAGGTCCGGATTCTTCTTTTGTAGTATTTATTTCCCCGGGGTTTCATAATTCCTGGATTGTGAAGCGAAAGTACATGAAAATTTTTAGTTGCTGATATTTTTCTAATTTCGCAGATGATGAGTTGGTGAGTTGATGAGTTGATGAGTTTGGTTACAAAAATTTTTATTAAACACTGAGAAACGCAAATGGAATACAATTTTACCGAGATCGAGAAGAAGTGGCAGAAATATTGGGTTGACTACAAATCTTTCAAGGTTGGGATCGACTTGTCAAAACCCAAATATTATGTTCTCGACATGTTTCCTTATCCTTCCGGGGCAGGGTTGCATGTAGGACATCCGCTGGGATATATTGCGTCAGATATCTATTCCCGGTTCAAACGGCTGAAAGGTTTTAACGTGCTTCACCCAATGGGATATGATGCCTTTGGATTGCCGGCGGAGCAATATGCGATCCAAACCGGAACTCATCCTTCTGTTACAACCGAGATTAATATCGCCCGGTATAGAGAACAGATGGATAAAATCGGTTTTTCTTTCGATTGGGACCGGCAGGTCAAAACTTGCGATCCGGCATATTACAAATGGACTCAATGGACTTTTATCCAGCTTTTCAATCATTGGTTCAATCTCAAAACACACAAAGCAGAACCGGTTTCTGATCTTTTCCGGATATTTGAAACATATGGTAATACTACTGTTTCCGCGGCTATGTCTGCTGACTGGTATAAAGCTCTCGCGAAGACCGATCCTTCATTCGGAAAGAATTGGAAAGGCATTTTTACTGCCAATGAATGGAAAGCATATTCTGAAAAGCAGCAGCAGGCAATCCTGATGAACTACCGCCTGGCGTACCTTTCGGATGCCATGGTAAACTGGTGCCCGGAACTTGGTACCGTTCTTGCCAACGACGAAGTCAAAGAGTGTTTTTCCGTTCGTGGAGGTCACCCGGTGGAGCGAAAACTTATGCAACAGTGG
The DNA here is from genome assembly GCA_903915465.1 of uncultured Bacteroidales bacterium. Taxonomy (GTDB): domain Bacteria; phylum Bacteroidota; class Bacteroidia; order Bacteroidales; family FEN-979; genus FEN-979. The sequence continues at coordinate 30,184 of CAIWTA010000034.1, forward strand.
TTTCTCCGGATCACAGCATACGGTCAGCGGTTAGTAGATGGTCTTGAAATGATCGAGTTTTCCGAATCCATGAAAGAGGTTCAGCGAAACTGGATCGGCCGCTCGGACGGTGCCGAAGTGGTTTTTCGAATTGAAGGATCACCTTATAATCTTGATATTTTCACAACCCGTCCGGACACTATTTTTGGTTCCACCTTCATGGTGATCGCTCCTGAGCATGAATTGGCGGAAAAAATTACCACTCCCGACCGTCTGAATGCCGTGAAAGAGTACATTTCTTGGGCAAAGAAACGTTCCGAGCGGGAACGGATGGCTGAAGTAAAAAAAGTTTCAGGTGAATTTACCGGAGCATATTGTATTCACCCATTTACCGGAGAAAAATCTCCCATCTGGATTGCCGATTATGTATTGGCTGGTTACGGAACAGGCGCAATCATGGCTGTTCCCGCTCACGATAGTCGCGATTATGATTTTGCCAGATATTTTAAACTTCCTATCGTGGAAGTCGTTTCCGGTGGTGATATCTCCGAAAGTTCATATGATGCCAAAGACGGGGTGATGGTTAATTCCGGCTTTATCAACGGAATGCAGGTCAAACAGGCAATTCAGACCGTCATTCAACAACTGGAAGAGAAAAATATCGGTCATGGTACAGTGAATTTCCGCTTGCGGGATGCTATTTTTAGTCGTCAACGATACTGGGGAGAACCATTTCCCGTCTATTTCAAAGATGGAATTCCGTATGTGATGGAAGAATCTGAATTGCCTTTATTACTCCCGGAAGTTGACAAGTTCCTGCCTACAGAAACAGGAGATCCGCCATTGGCACGTGCCAAAAACTGGAAAACAAAAGACGGATATCCCATCGAAACAAGTACTATGCCCGGTTTCGCAGGTTCAAGCGGATATTATCTCCGGTACATGGATCCGAAAAACGATACACAATATTTTTCGAAAGAGGCTAATGATTACTGGCAAAATGTTGATCTCTACATGGGCGGTTCGGAACATGCAACAGGCCACCTGATCTATTCACGTTTCTGGAATAAGTTCCTGTTTGATATCGGACTGGCCTGCACGGATGAGCCTTATAAGAAACTCATTAACCAGGGAATGATCCAGGGCAGATCCAGCTTAGTTTATCGTGTAAAAGGAACTTCCCGGTTCGTTTCCTTTAATTTGAAAAACAATTATGAAGTTATCGACATGCATGTTGATGTAAACATCGTAAAAGATGACCTTCTGGATCTCGAAGCATTTACAAAATGGCGCCCGGATCTTTCTGATGCCGAATTCATCCTGGAAGACGGGAAATATGTGTGCGGTCATGAAGTTGAAAAAATGTCGAAATCCCTCCACAATGTGGTGAACCCCGATGATCTCATCGAACGCTACGGAGCAGACACATTGCGCTTGTACGAGATGTTCCTGGGCCCACTCGAACAATCCAAACCTTGGGATACCAAGGGAATTGAAGGTGTTTTCCGCTTTATCCGCAAGTTCTGGAGATTATTCCATAACCACGAAAATGAATTCCTGATCTCAAACGAGGACCCAACACGGGAAGAATTGAAAGTCTTGCATAAAACCATCAAGAAAGTGCAGGACGACATCGAGCGCTTCTCCTTCAATACCGCAGTTTCCAATTTCATGATTTGCGTAAACGAGCTGTCTGATCTGAAATGCAACAAAAAGGCAATCCTTGAACCACTGGTCATACTGATTTCGCCATATGCTCCACATCTGGCAGAAGAGCTTTGGGAACAACTGGGCCATCATGAAAGCATTTTAAACGCATCATTTCCGGAATTTAATGCTTCATTTGTTGCAGAAGATACTTTTAATTACCCGGTTTCGTTTAATGGGAAGATGCGGTTTCAACTGGAACTATCACTCGCTCTTTCGATACCTGAAATTGAACAAGCCGCCCTCCAGGCGCCTGAATCAGAAAAATGGTTACAAGGGAATTCCCCGAAAAAAATAATCGTCGTCCCGAAAAAGATTATCAACATTGTCATTTAGGTTGATCCCGGATTGAACGAATAAACCAAAAACCGGCACACTCTTTGCTGGAAATACCATTTCTTCTGTATTTTTAATCTTCGTAAATTCATCACCTATGAAAATCCATTCATTCTTATTCTCCTTGTTGTTCATTCCATTTGGCTTTTCACTTCAGGCATCTCCTCAAATTACCGCTTTCGAAAAGCAATGGAAAAAAGTTGATTCTCTTTCCAATATCGGGCAACCAAAATCCGCCCTTGAGATAGCTGACATGATTTACAACCAGTCAAAAAAAGAGAAGAATGATCCGCAATTCATCAAAGCCATCATTTACAGGATGAAACTCCAGGCTGATTTCCGCGAAGAGGCACTTGCTGCAACCATCAGGGATCTGAATACGGAACTGATCAACGCGAACGAGCCTGTCAGGCAGATCCTGAATTCTCTCCTTGCGGAAGTTTACTGGAAATATTATCAGAATAACCGCTACCGTTTTGCAAACCGTACAGAAGTGTTAAATAACAAAAGCGACAGCATCCAAACCTGGGACATCAATACGCTTACCCGGGCAATCATCAGGACTTATCAGCTTTCATTAGAAAATTCCGCTTTGCTGAAATCCACCCCGATCAATACATTCGAACCAATTCTTGAAGTTCCCGGAAAGCATACAGACGCTGAACGGGCTTTTCGCCCGGCACTTTATGATTTCCTTGCCTGGAGGGCGCTGGATTATTTTATGGGCAACGCCGAACCTAAACAGATTTCTGCTGAGGCCTTCAAAATTGATGATCCTTCATATTTCCTGCAGGCAAACCAGTTCGCCGGTATAAAAATCCCTGCACCAAAAACTTCTGCATCCCTTGATTATTATGCTGTTATTCTCTTCCAAGAGCTTGCATCTTTCCATCTCACCGACAATGATCCACGGGCATTGATTGACGAAGAATTACAGCGGTTTGATTTCTTTCATGATAAATCTACGGTTGAGAAAAAAGACAGCCTCTACCTGGAATCCTTAAAAACGCTGGAAAAGGATTTTCTGTCCTCACCTTATTCGACATATATCTCTTTTAGCATTGCGCAATTTCTCAACGAACAGGGGAAATTTTACAACCCGCTGGAATCCGACAAGCATAAGTGGGATGTGAAATCAGCCAAAGAAATATGCGATAATACAATCCTGCATTTCCCGGACAGTGACGGGGCAAAAAATTGCAGGATTCTTCTCGATGAGATCAGACAACCTTCACTTTCGATAACCGTTGAATCTGCAGTCGTTCCGGAGAAACCATCTCTTGGGCTCATCGCATTTAAAAATATTTCGGCTGTGTATTTCCGGCTGATCCAGGCCGATCCGGAAACATCACAAGAGAAAATTTCAGGCATGACAAGGGAAGAACAAATCTCCTTTTATTCTCATCTGCCGGTATTCAAATCTTGGTCGGCCGGATTACCTCTTGATGGCGATTTCCAGATTCACAAGATCAATGTGAAGATCCCGGAACTTCCGTCCGGATATTATGTGATCCTTTGTTCATCGGATAAAGATTTTAAGGATCCTTTGCAGGCTATCACCTGGACCGGCTTATTTGTCACACAGCTGAGCTATATCAGCCAGCATAACGACAAAAATGGTTTAGATTTTTATATCCTTGACAGGGAATCTGGAAAACCGGTGAAGAATATTGCTGTAGAAGCTTTTCAGAAAAATTATAATTATCAAAACAGGAAATATGAATCAAGAAAGACTGGAGATTATGTTTCGGATACCCAGGGTTTTGTCTCAATTCCGGCTATTGCTCAGGGAATCAACGCTTCTAACTGTTACCTTAAGATTCATCAGAAACAGGATTTTTTGATTACTGAGAACTTTTTCCAGTACAGTCCAAATGACCGTGTTGAAAAACCCTTTATGGTTACTTCATTCTTCACTGACCGTGCCATTTACAGGCCAGGTCAAACCATTTATTTCAAAGGAATTTTGCTCGAAAAAACAGGTGATATTAGTGTACTAAAAAAAGAAGCAAAAACAATAGTTACGTTTCTTGATGTAAATTATCAAAAGATTGCTGAACAAAATTTCACAACCAACGAATTTGGTTCGTTCAATGGCTCATTTGTTGCCCCTCAAGGTGTATTACTTGGACAAATGACTATTTCCAATGGTTCCGGATCAGCTTCTGTACGTGTGGAAGAATATAAACGACCAACCTTTGAGGTAAATTTTAATCCGCTGGAAGGAAACTACCGTCTAAACGACAGCATCATGGTAACTGGGAAAGCACTGGCATTTGCAGGAAATACTATCGATGGTGCGCGTGTTTCTTACAGGGTTGTCCGTACCAGCCGGTTCCCTTACAGGGAATGCTGGTGGTGCCCTTTTCCGGTTTCTCCCGAAGTTGAAATTGCAAATGGAATAGTAAACACTGAAGGAGATGGAACTTTCTCGTTCCGGTTCAAAGCAATTCCTGACCTGTCAATTGATAAACTCATAAAACCGGTTTTTGACTATAAACTGTTTGCTGATGTTACTGACATAAACGGTGAAACACAATCCTCAGGTGATGTTGTCTCTGTCGGATATGCCTCTCTCCTGATCAGCATGGATGTACCCCGGAAAATGAACCTGGCAAAAGACAGCGTTTTCAAACTCACAACCACGAATCTCAATGGCCGCAAAACTCCGGCGATTGTTACCATCCTGTTTCAACGCCTTCATCAGCCCGACAGGTTTTTCAAAAGCAGGCAATGGGACAAGCCAGATCTGGCAGGGTTTTCAAAAGAAGAATTCTACCAACAATTTCCTTATGATGTTTTTGGGGATGACGATAACTCTGACAAATGGGTAGTTGAAGAGACTGTTGTACAAAAGGAGATGAATTCACAGAATGATTCCCTGTTTCGTCTTTCCGTTCAAACCGGACAATCGTTAAAGCCAGGATCATACCTGATGACTTTAAAGGCGAATGATCCTTCCGGTGAAACCGTTCAGACAATTACACAGGTTACCGTTTTTGATCCTTCATCGAAGGAAGTTCCGGTGAATGTTTTGAACTGGTTTATGCCACTGAATATTTCCGGAGAACCAGGAGACAAAGCCAGGTTCCTGATTGGATCAAAAGGCGAAGATGTGAACATGATCTACGAGATCAGGATCAAAGACAGCCTGTATTCGCGACAATCGCTGAAGATCAGTAACAATCAATTGTTGGTTGAGGTTCCGATTAAAGAAGAATACCGTGGAAACTTTTCGGTGAATTTCGTATTCGTCAAGTATAACCGTGCTTTCCAGAACAGCCAGACAATAACAGTTCCTTATACCAATAAAAAACTCGACATCATCTTTTCTTCTTTCAGAAGTAAACTGTATCCTGGAAATCAGGAGGAATGGAAAATCAAGATCACAAATGCTTCAAAAAAAGGAGCCGAGGCCGAATACCTTACAACGATGTATGATGCATCCCTTGATGCCTTCATCCCAAATACCTGGAATTTCTCTATTTACAAAAGTTACTTTGCACAGCCACAATGGGACACGAAGGGATCTTTCAAAATTACCGGAGGCAATTATTATCCCATTCATCCTGTCAGCCAGGATTATCTTTTCCATGATTACGATCAGTTGAATTGGTTTGGTTTCGGATATTTCGGTAATTCCCGGTTTGGCAGAAACCTAAAATCGGGGCTTACAGATAAGACGATGATGATGAATGAAAAAGCGGCTCCAACAGCCGCAAGCCAAAGAGATAATGCGCCAGAGGTCTCAGCAAATGTTGTTGAACCTTCGACCGCAGAGGAATCTACCGGAGAAAAAGGCCCAAGACCTGTTCCGACAAAAGAAGTTGTTCTCAAACAGTCTGCTGGAATTCAGGTTCGAAGGGATTTCCGTGAGACTGCCTTCTTTTATCCTTCACTCGTCACCGACGCAACCGGAAGCCTGGTGATAAAATTCACAGTTCCCGAATCACTTACAAAATGGAAGATCCTGGGGTTTGCTCATACGAAAACCCTTGAGTACGGCCAAATTGAAAAGGAGGCCATCACACAAAAAGACCTGATGGTTTTTCCGAATGCTCCGCGTTTTGTGCGTCAGGGAGATACAGTTATTTTTGGTGCAAAGGTGGCCAACCTCAGCAACCGCGCCCTTTCGGGAGAAGTTCAACTGGACCTTTTAGATCCGTTCACTTCAAACCCAATGAAAAATCTTGTTGCTGAATCCATTGATACGTCTTTAAAAAAAGCCTCCGGGGCAAGTTCTCCATTTACGATTCCGCTTGGTCAAAGCATTTCCCGTCAATGGAAAATCGTTATCCCTGTTGATCCTTCATGCGGGGTCCTTCAATACAGGATCACCGCCAGGGCAGGCAACTTCAGTGATGGCGAAGAAAAGGCAATCCCGGTTCTCACGAATCGTATGCTCGTCACCGAATCTTTTCCCCTTCCGGTGAATGGCAAAGGAACGTTTGATTTTCGTTTCGACAAACTATTGCAATTCCAACCGGGAAAGACGCTGAAAAATTATAAACTTACGCTTGAGTTTGCCTCAAATCCTGCCTGGTATGCAGTGCAGGCTTTGCCGACATTAGATGATCCCAAGTTCCCGAATGCCGACAATATCTTTGATGCTTTTTATGCCAACAGTATTGCAGCATTTATTGCTAATTCCAATCCAAAGATCAAACAGGTTTTCGAGGTCTGGAAATCTCAAACCCCGGATGCTCTTCTTTCTAATCTTGAAAAGAATCAGCAGTTGAAATCTGCCCTTTTACAGGAAACGCCCTGGGTGATGGAAGCAAAAGATGAAACCCAGCGGAAGCAGCGGGTTGCCTTGCTTTTTGACCTGAATACCCTGACGAATCGCCTGGATCAGAACCTGAAAAAACTACAGAAGTTGCAAAACGTAAGCGGTGCCTGGCCCTGGTTTGAAGGAATGCAGGAAAGCCGTTATATCACCCAGAATATAGTAACTGGATTCGGGCACCTTGTCCATCTGGGAGTGAAAAACATCCGGGACGACAGAAATACCTGGAACATGGTCATAAAAGCGATACAATACCTTGATGGAGAAATGGTTAAGGACTACGAATACATCCGAAAACATTATCCTGACAAGATGGGAGAAAATCACCTTGGATCCATACAGATCCAATACCTGTATGCGAGGAGCTATTTTATCAAAGAACTTCCGGCATCTTCTTCTGTTAATGAGAAATCATTTTCTGAAGCTTTTGAATATTTCAGGAAACAAGCCGAAAATTACTGGCTCAAGAATGATCTCTATCTCCAGGGAATGATCGGACTTGCGCTAAATCGCTTTGGGAGTGAAGACATTCCTGGAATGATACTCAAATCATTCTCCGAAAAGGCGCTTCATTCGCCGGAAATGGGAATGTACTGGGCCGTTAACACCGGATACGAATGGTACCAGGCACCTGTTGAATCACAAGCCTTGATGATAGAGGCATTCGATGAGATCATATCGGACCAGAAATCGGTTGATGAAATGAAGATCTGGCTGCTGAAGCAAAAGCAAACTCAGGACTGGAAAACCGTGAAGGCTACTGTAGAAGCCTGTTATGCGCTCCTGCTAAGAGGTACAGATTTATTAGCCGATTCGCCTGACGTTAAGATCAGCCTTGGAAAGAACCAGATCGACTCAAAACAGCTCCAGGATACGAAAACGGAAGCAGGTACCGGGTATTTCCAGGTTAGCTGGGATGGGAATGAAATTTGCCCGGAAATGGGAAAAATAACCATTTCAAAATCAAATGAAGGAATCGCCTGGGGCGCTTTGTATTGGCAGTACTTTGAGGAAATGGATAAGATCACACCGCATCAGACACCATTGAAAATCGAAAAGAAGCTGTTTTTAGAGAAAAACTCTTCTTCCGGTCCGATCCTGAAAGAAATTGCAACTTCCTTAAATGGCGCAGCTTTTACAGGAGGGCTTCAGCCGCTGAAAACCGGTGATAAACTCAAAGTCCGGATCATCCTTTCCGTCGACAGAAATCTTGAATATGTGCACATGAAAGATATGCGGGCATCTGCTTTTGAACCATTTCTGACTTCATCAGCAGGAGAAGGAAACGGATCGCTTTCCGGTTATCGGTACCAGGGTGGATTGGGCTATTACCAAAGCACCACAGATGCAGCTACGAATTTCTTTTTCGATTACCTGCCTAAAGGAACCTGGGTTTTCGAATACCCGCTGGTAGTTAATGCTACCGGGAATTACTCGAACGGGATTACAACCATCCAGTGTTTGTATGCCCCGGAATTTGGAGCACATTCGGAAGGAATCCGGGTGAATATCAAGTAAGAAGACGGGTAATTCATTATTTGCTGTGATGGTTGAATCTCATCGCTATGGAAAATACTTTTCATTTGTGTTGCTAAAATTATATCTTTAAATATGGATATAATTAGTTACTAAGTATCTGACACCCTATTATATGATTTGAATGATCAACGAAAATCATGAACCCATTTGTCGGTTATTCAATTTAAAATATATCGATACTCCTTTCTGAGAAATTCTGCCGCACTTGCGAGCCGAATACAGTATAACGGTTGTTTTCAACAGGCGATTGACTTTAAGCGGTTTATTATGTATGTTTGTACATTATAATATGTTATTATCCTTTACGTCTTAGTATATGGTCAAGAACTATATGCTCCTGATATTAATCCAAGACAACCTGTCTTCCAATGAAAAACCAAACTTAAATCAGATGTTATGAAAACACTTCTATGGAATCTTTTTGTTGCGATAGCAATACTGCTTGCAACAGGATTAAGCACTTACGCACAGGTTTCCGTCAATACAGATGGAAGCGATCCCGACAACTCCGCCATGCTGGATGTGAAATCTGCAAACAAAGGTGTGCTGATCCCGCGGATTGCCCTTACCGGAACTTTGGATGCCACAACCATTGCATCGCCGGCAATAAGCTTACTGATCTATAATACAGCTACGGCCGGAACATCCCCCAACAATGTGGCCCCTGGTTATTATTACTGGAGTGGCACTGCCTGGACCCGGTTGAGCGTTTTTACAGGGGGTTCAGGAACGACAAATTATGTTCCCAAATGGGCCTCAACAAGCGCACTTGGCAATTCTCTTCTTTTTGATAACGGGAGCAATGTCGGAATCGGCACAGCAACGCCCGGGGCAAAGCTGGATGTAGCCGGCCGTATATGGCAAACAAATACCGGACAATCGGTTTTTCTCGGGGAAGGTGCAGGAGCGTCTGATGACCTTTACTACGGTCGGAACGTTTTTGTCGGCTACCAGGCAGGGTGGTCAAATACAACTGGTTCGAATAACACAGCAATTGGATTCAGATCACTTTATTTCAACAAAAGCGAGTACGGTAACACGGCAATTGGACAATGGTCGCTTGCCAACCATACAACGGGGACTTATAACACGGCAACTGGATATGACGCGCTTATTTCCGACACTTCCGGTTATAATAACACGGCACATGGAGCTTTTGCACTTGGCAACAACACATCTGGGTATGATAACACGGCATATGGAAAAAACGCGCTTGGTAGTAACATTACAGGTACGGACAATACTGCGATTGGTTTTTTCGCCGACGTAGCTTCCGATACGCTGGTGAACGCAACGGCCATCGGGGCTTATGCACAGGCAGGTTCCGACAACAGCCTGGTACTGGGAGGAATTAGCGGAATTAACGGGGCAACTGCATCGGTCAATGTCGGTATCGGCACAACAACCCCTTCTGCAAAGCTTGATGTCATTGGTGCCGTAAAAATCACCGATGGAACCCAGGGCGCAAACAAAGTGCTTACCTCTGATGCCAATGGACTTGCAGTCTGGCAGGCTCCGGCAGCTCCTCCAGCCGCCTGGCTGCTTGCAGGTAATGCCGGAACCGTCGCCGGTACGAACTTCATCGGTACGACAGATAATATTTCATTTGACATCCGCACCAGTAATCTTCTGAAGACCCGTATCACGACAAAAGGAGCGATAGAAACATACAATACAGGGCATTCCGTTTTTCTCGGTGAAAGCGCAGGGGCCGTTGATGATCTTTCAGATAACAGGAATGTATTTATTGGTTATCAGTCGGGACATCTGAACACTTCAGGTAATTGGAATACGGCGGGGGGATATCAGTCGCTTTATACCAATACTACAGGTTATAATAATACGGCAATTGGATATAGTTCCCTTTATTTGAACTCAACGGGGTATTATAATACGGCAACCGGAATCAAGGCGCTTTATACCAACAATGCAGGAAGTTATAACATTGCAGATGGAGAAAATGCGCTTTATTCCAATACAACCGGTATTGCAAATACGGCAATCGGATTTAATGCGCTTTATACCAACACAAACGGTTCTTACAACATTGGGATTGGTTTTCAGGCTGATGTTGCTTCTAATTCCCTGGGTAATGCAATAGCCATCGGATCCAATGCAATTGTGTCGGCCAGCAACCAGGTCAGGTTGGGAGATGGGAATATTACCACCCTGTACTGCATGGGTGCATATGCAGGAACTGTAGGAACCACCAACAGGGACCTCTATGCCGATAATACCGGAAAGATAGGGTACATAGCATCTTCTGCCAGGTATAAGGATAACATAGCGGATATGGAAAACGTGAATTGGCTTTACAAACTCAGGCCGGTCAACTTCATTTACAAAACCGATGACAGCCATCTGAAACAGTATGGTCTCATTGCTGAAGAGGTGGAAAAGGTAAAACCTGAGTTTGTTAGTTATAATAGTGAAGGCAGACCTGAAACGGTTTCCTATTCATCCATGATCTCCCCCCTGATCAAAGCATTGCAGGAACAGAACGTGATGATCGAAAGTCAGCAGAAACAAATTGATGAACTGAAATTAATGGTCAGGGAGCTGATCAGCCGAAAATAAATTTACCATTTTTATAATCTGTACAATTTTATCATGTTTAATGGGGAATGTAGTTTATCACCTTAATCAACTTTGACAGGAAAAGGTGATACATGGAAATGACTTTTTTTGGCTTCTTTGATTTGTAATGAACTACCCCGCAGCAAGCAACGGGGAATTGACCCATAAAAATATTAAAGACTGTAATATTCCAGCACATCAATAAAAGACTAAGCCTAAATGACTGATCATTCATTGGGCGTATAACACCTGTCATAGGTCTTATGCCATCTTTTTCGTAATTTCGCTGCATCATCAAAACAAAACTCTGGTAAGATGCTTAGAACACATACATGCGGCGAGCTGACAATCCAAAATGCCGGGCAGGAAGTGAACCTCTGCGGTTGGGTACAACGATCGAGGGATATGGGTGGATTGACCTTTGTGGATCTGCGCGATCGCTATGGGATCACACAATTAGTTTTTAACATGGAGGTGAATCCGGTGCTCTGCCTGGAAGCCCGTAAACTTGGCCGGGAATTCGTCATTTCCGCAAAAGGACTCGTGGCAGAAAGAAGCAATAAAAACCCTAAATTGCCTACAGGAGAAATTGAAATCAACATGACCTCCTTTGAGATCCTGAATGCCTCTAAAATACCGCCATTCACTATTGAAGATAATACTGACGGTGGAGAAGAGCTGCGGATGAAATACCGTTACCTTGATCTTCGCCGGAATATAAACCGGAAGAATCTTGAGCTCCGCCACAAAATGGCCATTGCAACACGCAATTACATGAACGACCAGGGTTTCATTGAAATCGAAACACCCGTCCTTATCAAATCAACCCCTGAAGGTGCCCGCGATTTTGTAGTTCCTTCAAGGATGAATCCCAATCAGTTCTACGCTTTGCCACAATCCCCGCAAACCTTCAAGCAACTGCTGATGATTGCCGGGTTTGACCGTTATTTCCAGCTTGTAAAATGCTTCCGCGACGAAGACCTTCGTGCCGACCGCCAGCCTGAATTTACTCAGATTGATTGTGAAATGTCGTTCATTACACAGGAAGATATCCTGAACACCTTTGAAAACCTGGCAAAACACCTGTTCAAGGTTGTGAAAGACCTGGAAATAGGAAACTTCCCCAGGATTTCATACGACCTTGCAATGCAGGAATATGGTTCCGACAAACCCGACATCAGGTTCGGAATGAAATTGTTTGAACTCAATGATCTTGTAAAAGGCAAAGGATTTAAGGTATTTGATGAAGCCGGATTGGTTGTTGGCTTGAATGCCGAAGGTTGTGCAGAATATACCCGCAAGCAGTTAGACGACCTCACCGAATGGGTAAAACGCCCGCAGATCGGTGCAAGCGGATTGGTGTATATTCGCTGCAACATGGATGGTACCGTAAAATCATCTGTCGATAAATTTTATTCATCTTCAGATCTGACATCTATCCTTGAAACATTCAATGCAAAACCCGGCGACCTTGTCCTCGTGCTGGCAGGAAAGAAAGAGTCTACCCAAAAAGCGGCCGGAGAATTACGGTTGGAGATGGGACGTCGCCTGGGATTGATGGATCCGGCAGTTTTCAAACCGCTATGGGTGATCAATTTCCCATTGCTCGAATTTGATGAAGAAACAAACCGCTACTATGCAAAGCATCATCCTTTCACGTCTCCCGTTCCTGAAGATATTCAGCTTCTTGAAAGCAACCCCGGAGCTGTCAGGGCAAATGCCTACGACCTTGTCATAAATGGTGTGGAAATTGGCGGTGGATCGATCCGTATCCACAACAAAGAACTTCAGAAGAAAATGTTTCAGATATTAAGCTTCACGGAAGAAGATGCCCAGGAACAGTTCGGATTCCTTATGACTGCTTTTGAATATGGTGCCCCACCCCACGGAGGTATTGCTTTCGGGTTCGACCGCTGGTGCACTATTTTCGGGGGAGGTGAATCGATCCGCGATTTCATGGCATTCCCGAAAAATAATTCCGGCAGGGATGTAATGATCGATACTCCGGCAAAGATCAGCACCGTTCAGCTAAAAGAATTAAATATCAAGCTGGTGAACTAATCCACCATCAACTATTCCTTTATCTCCTTTTCAAACTGATCCCGATCCTCTTTCGAAAGAGAAGGACAGCTAAGCATAGCTTTGCGAAGCTCATGCGCAAACTTCTTGTTGAAATCCTTGTTTTTTGTTTTTTCGCCATATTTATCCCCGAATTCCTTGTAGAGAATCGTCATTTCCGTCTGAAGCTTTTTGGCTTCCAGCTGCAATTTCTGAGTTCCAACGCTGTCTCGCGGATCTATCGCCCTGAGTTTATTCATAATTTCAATATTGCGGCACATGGCATCGCCAATTTCTACGGCATCTTTCTTAATTTCATTATTTCCACAACCCGAAAAAAGAATAATTCCGCAAATAACAAGCGGCAGAAACATTTTAATTCTGTTCATGATGATCTGTTTTGGTTTGAAGTATTTTTCGCAAATATAAAGGATATTTGTAAAAAACTGAACTTCCGCGGTTCGCTTCCTCACTTGCGAAATCCCTATCTTTGCACCCGCAATGAAGAAATCCGGAACAAAGATTGAAATTACTGCTCCTGTCGGGTCGTTTGAATCCCTTATGGCCGCTATCCATGCTGGTACAGATTCGGTCTATTTTGGTGTTGGTGTTCTCAATATGCGGGCAAGATCTTCTGTCAATTTTAACTTACGCGACCTTGTAAAGATTTCACGGATTTGTCAAAAAAATGATGTCCGGACATATTTGACACTGAACACCGTCATTTACGATAAAGAGATGCTTCAGATGAAGCAAACCGTTGATTCTGCAAAGAAGAACAAGATCTCCGCTATTATTGCATCTGATCAGGCCGTCATTCAGTATGCCAATTCTATTGGAATGCCCGTTCACATGAGCACACAGGCAAATATCTCCAATACAGCCGCCGTAAAGTATTATTCAGCATTTGCCGATGTAATGGTAACCGCCCGTGAATTGTCGCTGAAACAGGTAACCCAAATAATAAAGACTGTAACAAAGGAGAAGATAACCGGGCCTTCCGGACAACCTGTAAAAATCGAAATCTTTGCGCATGGTGCTTTGTGCATGGCCATTAGTGGAAAATGCTACCTAAGCCTTGATAATTGCAATGCTTCCGCCAACCGTGGTGCATGTTACCAACTTTGTCGCAGACCATACAAGGTGACCGACCTTGACGGTGCGGTTGAACTGATCGTTGATAACGAATACATTATGTCGCCGAAAGATCTTTGTACCATCGGATTCCTTGACAAGATCCTGAAAACCGGCGTCTCTATCCTGAAAATCGAAGGCCGCGGCCGTAGCCCGGAATATGTGAAAACCGTTGTTTCTTGCTACCGCGAAGCGGTGGATGCAATCCGGGACGATTCTTATTCACAGGAGAAAGTTGAAGAATGGATGAAACGATTAGAAACCGTCTATAATCGTGGTTTCTGGGATGGTTATTACCAGGGACAAACATTGGGCGATTGGGCAATTCAGCACGGTTCAGCTGCTACACAACACAAGGAATATATCGGAAAGATTACAAACTATTTCACTCAATTGAAAATCGCTGAGATCAAAATGGAATCCGGCATGCTCGCAGCCGGAGACCCAATTCTTATAATTGGGCCTACAACCGGCGTGAAAGAATTGAATGTCCCGGAGATCCGTGTTGATCTGAAAACAGTGAAAAAAACCAAGAAAGGTGACGCCTGTTCAATTCCTGTTTATAACCTCGTCAGGCGAGGTGATAAAGTCTATAAAATCATTTATGACACGCTGTAATCTTCATACTCATACATGTTTCAGCGATGGTTCTGATCTGCCGGAAAATTATTGTGAAGAAGCCATCCGCCAAGGATTCGATACACTCGGATTCTCAGATCATGGCCCTGTTTCCTTCGAAAATACTTTTGCTATAAGAAATGGAAAACTAGGAGAATACGTCAATTCTATTCTGCACCTAAAGGAAAAATATTCTTCCCGGAAACTTTCCTTGACGGTTCTTCTCGGATTAGAAATCGATTATATCCCCGGAATTTCCAAGCCATTCGACAATTACCGGAAAGAATTTCCTTTTAATTACCTGATTGGATCTGTTCATCTCGTGAAAAATCAAGATTCAGGAAAGCTTTGGTTTATTGACGGTCCGGATATTTCAATTTATGATACAGGTTTGAAAGACGTCTTTAATGGGGATATTCAGCAAGCCGTAACAGCCTATTACCGGCAAATTCAATTTATGGTTCTTGACCAAAAACCGGATATCATTGGGCATATGGATAAAATTAAAATGTACAACAAGGGGCGTTTCTTTTCGGAAAACGATCCATGGTACATCAACCTGATCGACGAAACCCTTGATATAATAAGCGATACAGCATGTGTGGTGGAGGTAAACACCCGTGGATTGTACAAAAAACGCTCGGAGACTTTTTTCCCGGGCCCGGAAATCATGAAAAAGCTGAAAAAATTGAATATCCCGGTTACGTTGGTTTCTGATGCACATAAACCCAACGAATTGTCGCTGGGTTTTGTGGAAGCTTTAAAAACATTGAAAATGCTGGGATTTGAAAAAACTGTAACCAGAAGTGCTGATGATTGGAAGGAAATACAGGTATAAACCTATCCTGTATACCGCATATTATAATGTTCAATACCGGCTTCAAGAAATTTTTCCCCCTCTTTCGCAAATCCGTTACGTTCATAAAAACGAACCGCTTTAACTTGTGAGTGAAGGTAGATTGGCTTCATGAGAGGAAGAACATCTATCAGGACTTCTAAAAGAA
>CAIWTA010000035.1 GCA_903915465.1 uncultured Bacteroidales bacterium
AGACGCAGCTGCGGTGTGGACGACGAGGCCGCCCGGCCTGAGGGCAAAGATTGATGATTGGTTGATGAGTAAAGCGGGATTAGGGTTAATATTCAAATATAAAAGATCAACAGTCGCCAAGTCACGTTCTCTGCTTCTCCTCCTTTTCCAGTTTCTCAAGACGAACAACAATCGCAGGGAGATTGCGGAAATGGGCAATCGATCTTCTGAATTTTGAGGCCTCCATAGCGGGAGCACCAAGATAGGTCAGCCCTGGCTTGGTAAGGCTTTTTGTTACCCCGGTTGCTCCCCCCATGGATGTATTATCGGCAATAGTGAGATGGGGGGCCATCGCCACATGCCCGCTGATCAGGCAGTTTTTCCCCACTTTGGTTGATCCTGCAATGCCGGTAGCAGCGGCAATGTAAGTATTCTCCCCGATTTCACAATTGTGGGCAATATGAACCAGGTTATCAAATTTCACCCCGTTCCGAATGATCGTTGATCCTAAAGTTGCCCGGTCGATGGCACAATTGGCACCCATCTCTACATCATCCCCGACAACTACATTCCCGATCTGCGGTATTTTAGTTCCAACATCATCCTGAACAGCAAACCTGAATCCGTCACTTCCTATTACTACACCTGCATGGAAAATGCAGTTTTTGCCAATGATGTTGTCTGAATATATCTTAACCCCGGGAAAGAGCACCGTGTTGTTGCCTATCTTAGTATTGTCGCCGATATATACTTGCGGATGGATCTTTACGTTGTTCCCGATTTCTGTGTTCTCACCGACATACGCAAATTCGCCCACATACAGATTTTCGCCAAGTCTGGCTGTCTCAGCAATAAAGCATTGTTTGGAAATACCGCTTTTGTTGTCTTTTATCTGGTTATAAAGTGCCAGCAACTTAGCAAAGGCAACCTCGGCACTTTCCACCCGGATAAGGGTGGCATGAATGGGATGTTCCGGGATAAAAGATTTGTTGACAATAACGACAGAGGCTTCCGTTTTGTAGATGAAATGCGTATAAAGCGGATTCGAAAGAAAAGAGATGGAACCGGGATCTCCCTCTTCTATTTTTGATACTTTCTGTATGGTGACATCCGGATCGCCTTCAATAAACCCGTTGACCAATTCTGAGATTTGTTTTGCAGTGAATTTCATGATTTGCGAATTAAGTTAGATTAGATTTCGGAGCACAATTTACCAATAATAATTTGCTTAACTGCTTAATCTGAATAATTCGGCAGTATCTTTTTTTGAGGTGCTGGATTGATTTTTAGAGTCTGTTTTAATTGTATTTATTTCGTTTATTATGATATTCACCCCTTTCAGGGATGAATTTGTAATTATTACATTTCCCATGGGTTACCCCCACGGTTATTTAAATGAAACCCTTTCAGGGTTTTCATTTTTGAAAAGTCCGAAGGACTTTAATAACCTCCGGTGTAACCGGAGGTAGAGCAACATAACGCTAAATGAAGGAGCTATACCTATGATAAGCCTGAGTCTTTTTTTCATAAATAGCAATGAGACTTTTCTTTCGAATTTTTCGTATTTTTGTCTGTTATACCAAACGGTATAATACCACATGGTATCATACGGAAAAGTAATAAATTTTTGAATTATGAACTCTCCTTTCAAATTTGGCAACATGGTTACCGGTCCCTTTTTTATTAACCGGACTGAAGAGATAAATCGCCTCCGGAATAATTTTAAAAGTGGAAATAATACGATCCTTATTTCACCCAGAAGATGGGGAAAATCATCCCTTGTGGCACAATCCGCAGAGGGTATTGCAGATAAGAATATCCGTTTTGCTTTTATCAATATGCAATCCTTCCGGAATGAAGAGAGTTTTTACCAATCGTTCTGCCTGGAGATATTCCGGGCTTCAATTACCAAGAAAGAGGAGATTCTGGAAGCCGGTAAAAACTTCTTTAAAAAGTTGGTTCCCCGCATTTCATTTGGCATAGATCCACAGCATGATTTTTCTGTCAGTTTCGACTGGCAGGAGGTACGTAAGGCTAAAGACGAAATTCTCAATTTGGCTGAAACAATTGCACAAAAAAAGAAAATCCGGATTGTCGTATGCATTGATGAATTTCAGAACATTACCAAACTTGATTCATCAAACAACCTCTTACAAGAATTGCGTTCTTTCTGGATGCAGCATCAAAGAGCATCTTATTGTCTTTATGGCAGCAAGCGGCATATGATGTTGGATATATTTAATACAGAGTCAAATCCTTTTTACCGGTTTGGTGATTTGATACTTCTGCAAAAAATTCATAGGGATCAATGGGTTCGGTTCATTGAAACAGCTTTTGAAAAGACTGGCAAACGTATAGATATTAAAGAGGCCTCTTTAATTGCTGAAACTGCAAAGGATCATCCATATTATGTCCAGCAACTGGCCCATGAAGTTTGGATAGTTTCCGAAAAAACAGCAACCCAAACAATCGTTCAGGAAAGTATAAATCGTGTTATGGATACGAACACCCTATTCTACCAGGAGGCCATTGATAACCTGAACAATACCCAGATTAATTTACTTATCGCAATCATTAATGGCACAAAACAATTGACTTCTTCCGAGGCAATGGCAAAATTTAATATTGGCACCCCAAACAATATTCGAAAAAATAAAGCAATACTGGAACAAAAGGACATTCTTGATTTTCATACTGGAGATTCATTATTTCTGGATCCATTCTTTGAGTATTGGTTCAAAAAAAACTTTCTTTCTTAAAAAAAGGTTGATACGATTTTCCGGATTGAAAAAGAGTAGAAATGCTATGTCGGCGATGATGGCAGCTTATCGTAAGATCTACGGGAAAGTAAAAGAGAACGATAAGTATATTGCCAGGATGTATGATAATATTACAGGATCAAAATATATGCTGACACTGCAGGGATTATTGGCTAATAAAGTGATATCC
>CAIWTA010000036.1 GCA_903915465.1 uncultured Bacteroidales bacterium
AGAAGGTCCCAAGGGTTCGGCTGTTCGCCGATTAAAGTGGCACGTGAGCTGGGTTCAGAACGTCGCGAGACAGTTCGGTCCCTATCTGTTGTGGGCGTTGGAAGTTTGAGGGCACCTGACTCTAGTACGAGAGGACCGAGTTGGACAGACCGCTAGTGTATCTGTTGTGGCGCCAGCTGCATTGCAGAGTAGCTACGTCTGGACGAGATAAGTGCTGAAAGCATCTAAGTACGAAACTCAGCCCAAGATGAGACTTCCTTTAAGGGTCGTGGTAGACTACCACGTTGATAGGATATAGGTGTAAAGGCAGTAATGCCAAAGCCGAGTATTACTAATTACCCGTAAGCTTTCTTCTAACAGTGCTAATTTATTGAAGAACCGTTGTATTTTCTTTCTTTTATATGTCAAATCGTATTGTTGAGACACGACATGTCGTGTTCTTTCTGAAGATTTTACGGTGACTATAGCAGTGGTGATCACCTCTTCCCATTCCGAACAGAGTAGTTAAGCCCACTAGCGCAGATGGTACTGCACCACAATGCGGGAGAGTATGTCGTTGCCGATTCTTTCTAATCCCGGTCTCTTAGACCGGGATTTTTTTTATCATAATCGAATCCCCAACCTGCTTTTTACTACCTTTACTTCCAACTTTTTTCCGGCAATGCATAAATTTTGTATCCTACTGCTCTTTTATACCCTATCCTGTTTTGCCAATCCTGTAAATTCTTATGCATCTCCTGCAGATTCATCCAAAATCAAACCTAAAAGAGATTCCACTCTGGTTTCTTTTTTCTATAATGATTTTGAAAAACTGGGATCCCTTAAACTTCATCCAAGCGACACTTCACTGACAGAATTTCAAAATTATAACTCCCTGGCGAAACAATCCAATTTCTTTGCTACACTTGGAAATAGTGGACAAGACTATCGAAGCCTAATCCTCTACCCCATTTTTCAGTTCAGTGGATTTGACTTTGGAATCCATTCCTTTGATCGCTTTCTATATCAAAATGATAGTATCAAATATTACAAAGTCCTGAAAACCTATACCGATCTCGAATATGTTCAGGGAGCAAAAAAGGAAATTTTCTTTCATGCTATTTTCAGCCGTAATGTTTATAGAAGTCTTAACATTGGTTTCGACCTAAAGGTTACTAATTCCCCAGGTACTTACTTGCGACAGAGTACTAACCATATCAATTTCTTCGTAACTGCCCAATATTTTACCAAGGACAAACGCTATGGAGTTATTAGCAATTTCCTGATCAACCGGCTAAAGAATAATGAGAACGGAGGAATAAAATACGATAGCATCTTTGAGCAAAACCTTGAAACCAACCGGCAGGTGTACGACGTACGTCTTGATAAAGCACAAAACCGGATCAGGGAAACAGGATTCTTTATGAAACATTATTTTAACCTTTCAAGACATCCAAAGAATGTCAAGGATACGACTTTCCTTGCCTCAAAGCACTTTGAACTCGGCCGGTTGTCTTATAGCTTCGAATACAACAGGCAAATCCAAAACTATATTGACAACGATCCGAATTCAGGATTTTACAGAAATATATACCTTGATAGCATCACAACTTATGATTCAGTATCTATCAAACGTATCATCAATGAAATATGCTGGACAAATCCCAGCTTTCGAACTGACAAAAAAAACCGACTATTTCAGCTGGAAATTCACCTCAAACAACAATACGTGGAAGTGAGAGATCATGCTATCAGAAATTTTTTTATTCAATATATCCCAGCGGTTGACTTAAGTATTAATCTTTTTCCCTGTTTAAATCTCGAAGCCAATGCAGATTATGTTCTTGGCGATTACAACGAAGGCGATTTGTCACTAAAAGTAGCCCTCAATCAAACGCTTGGGAAACCCGAAAGAAACGGAGGTACCATCACTTTGAAGGGACGTTATGCTTTCCAAAAACCAGGTTGGTTTTATGAGCATTATTCGGGAAACAATTTCAGATGGGATACTACTTGGCGAAAACAAAACCTTATCTCAGGGGGCTTTTCCTATATATTTAAAGATTTCATCAATGCAGGAGTCAGTATTAGCAGGATTAATCACTATGTTTACCTTGATTCAACTGCAACCCCCCATCAGTTTAATCAACAATTTGGGTATTTGTTCGCCTACCTTAACGGTACACTCAACTTGTGGAAGTTGAAATTCAAAGGTCAGTTTGCATACCAAACGGTTCAGGGAACAAATATCCTTAGACTCCCTACATTTCTTGGGAATCTTACAGTCTATTTTACTCAGCGACTTTTCCATGGAGCTGCAGCAATACAGCCTGGTTTCAATTTCAATTATAATACTCTTTATTTTGGTGATTCTTATATGCCTGCCACTCGTTCTTTTTTCATTCAGAATTCCAAACAAGTTGGAAATTATCTCTTTATGGATATTTTCTTAAGTCTAAAAATCCAACGTGCAAGAATTTTTCTGATGTACTCGCATTTTAACAGCAGCTTCATGGGGCATTCATATTTTACAGTTCCTAATTATCCTATGCAGGATGCAGCTTTCAAATTCGGTGTGACCTGGAGATTCTTTGATTGATTATTTACTTGTGTATTGGCATTCAGAATTATACTAAGTGTAAATGTCGTGGAAATGTTCTAAATGTGGTAGGAGTTTCAAGGTACTCAACCAATCTCATAGTTGCGAGGTTACAAGCCTGGATCATCATTTTTCAGGAAAAGCACAGGTTATTCGTGCTGTGTATGAGAAAATCATCTGGGTAGTTAAGGCCTGCGGGCCAGTTAAAATCAGTTTTGTAAAAAATGCTATTATTATTGTTGCCACAAGTACTTTCCTGGTTGTAAAACCGAAAAAATCCTATATAGATATCGAGTTTTTGTTGAATGAAGAGATCCTTGATTTCCCGATTCACAAAACTTTCAGGGTTTCCAAGAACAAAGTGGCTCATTTTATTAAGCTTGAATCCCCAGAGGACGTTGACCACTTAGTAACTTCATGGCTTCAAAAAGCCTACCGGATCAATACTGCATTGCATTTGTAAAAACTTTTTGAACAAAAATAATTATCTAACAATAGATTATGAAAATTCCACCAACTCTTTTTTATTTATCAAAAAGAGCTGTGTGTGGATTTATTTTTGTTTTATCAATTCCTGTTAGGTACCAGAACCATTTACCAATTACTTTAAAAGCAATGGAAATTAAAAGTAACTCTTTCCAGAATGAAGAATTTATTCCATCAAAATACACATGTGACGGAATGGATTTTTCCCCACAGCTTGAATGGAGTGGTTTTCCCATTTCCACTATGTGCTTTGCACTCATCTGCAATGACCCTGATGCTCCGTCAGGAAATTGGATTCATTGGGTTGTAGCTAATATACCGGCTGCAATCCAACATTTTGATGAAAATTATAAGATAGCAGAAAGTTCTGCCAAGGGAATTATAGCGGGAATTAATGATTTCAAGTTGTACGAATACCATGGCCCTTGTCCCCCGGGAGGAATACATCATTACTATTTCCGGATTTATGCTCTGGATGCATTGTTGGATGTAAAAAAAGGCGTCACATCAGGTGAATTAATGAAAATGATGCAGGGACATGTTCTGTCGGAAGGATCATTGATCGGGAAATACAGTAGAAAGTAAGATCCAATAGAAAAACCGGATTTTATCACAAGTATTAATTCAACCCTCTCTGCTTTTTAATTTCTTCGTATGCTGCGTTGAGGGTCTGAAACTTCTCCGTTGCTGACTTACGGATATCTTCACCAAGGTGAGAAACTTTATCGGGATGGTACTCAACAGCCAACCTGCGGTAAGCTTTTTTGACTTCTTCATTTGTTGCATCAGGAGTGATCTCCAGGATATCGTATGCACTGTTGACATTCTTCACGAACATTGCACGGATTGAAGTGAAATCTGAGCCGTTGATCCCCATGAATCCTGAGATCTCTTCAATCACACGAATTTCACTTGTATCAAATTGACCATCTGCTGATGAAATACCAAAAAGAAAATGCAGCATCTGGAGCCTGGAAGGATAATCCATGCACTGACTAATCTGCTCGGAAACCTCTTTCACATTTATTTCCTGTTTAAGGATCTCTCTCAACATCAGAATCAGGCGTTCAGTTTCAGCCAATCCAAATTGCTGAAAGAAGAATTGTCTTACATATTCCAGTTCTGCTTTTACAACTTTTCCATCAGCTTTCATCACAGCTGCGGCGAGTACGAGCAGACTCATGGCGAAATCACCGCGGGCAGTTCCCTGGTAAATATTGGCCTCAATCTTTGAATTATCAAACATTGACCCCAGAGAAAATCCAAGGATAGCTCCTATAGGGCCACCAAATGCCCATCCAAGACCTCCTCCTATCCATTTTCCATATTTCCGTCCTGATCTTGTTTCAGAATCATCACCTTTCTTTTTTTTCATACTAAATAGAGCATAAATAAAAATTATCAGGATAATAATTACAATAATTGGTGTCATATTGGTCGAATTCGTAACTATTTGGTAACATTGGTTCTATGGAGGAAGAAAGTATCCAGGATTTATTGGATGTTTTCACTTAAAGGAAGCCCGAACTCTTCCACCATTTTAATATTCATATGTTCCAGTTGTTCGAGAATGGGTTTATAGATTTCAGCGATGACAGGAATTTGAACCCCTGTTGCCTGAATGCTTCCCGTCAGTATCATATCCACACCGATTGCTGCAGGTAATGCAACTGTACGTGCGATAGAAGTATCAGTGGCCAATGTACCATAATCCAGCATTCTGGAACGAATGACTTCTTTTCGGCCATCCGAATAACCAGCGAGGAAAGTATGCTGAAGCACAACCATATCTCTTTCATAAAGGCCAAGATTCATTTTCTCAATCATCAGATCTGAAGTAACTTCAAATGTGGAATCAACTTTCCTGTTCATCCGTTCGGGATCAAATAATCCAAGCCATTCTAACGCATCGATTGAATGTGCAGCAGGAGAAATTCCAAGGTAGTTTGCAACAGCTTCTCTCGTGTCATTAACATGATAATCTATCAATGAAGACACGTCTTCGCCAGGTAAACTTTTAACTCCGATTTGCCTTAAAGTGAGATCTGCATAAGTCATCCCGGTCATATCAATTTTTTCACTTGAAATCAAATCAAGTTGTTTAATAATATTGAGCGTTTCACACCAACCTTTGTACCGGAAGGTACCACGGAAAACAGTCTGAGCTTCAGGAATACCATAGATCTCCTTATACTCAATTGAGTCACGATTGGGATATACTTCCAGTTTACCGACCATTGGAAAATCCACGGCAAAAGGATTCTTAAATAGATCTTTTGTGGGTACTTCAAGAACTGAACCATGACTCAGATACCTGGCATCATTATTACCTGCGAGAACTACTCCTTTGGGGCTCCATGAAAATTTATAGCGGAAGGGGTTATTGGCCGATTCGGGAGCTGGAAGCGCCCCGCAAATAGAATAGAACTCAAGAACAGCACCACCATTTGAATGAATATGATCAATGATGCGCATTGCCGACATATGGTCAATACCAGGGTCAAGCCCCAACTCATTCAGGATGATGATGCCGGCATCCTTTGCAGCTTGATCCAACGCTTTCATTTCAGGCTTGGCATAGGATGTAGTCACCATATTTTTTTTATGTTTCAGACAATGTTTGGCCACCATGACATGAAAAACGTAAGGTAAAATACTTACCGTCAGGTCATTTTGAGCAACAAGTTTGTCAAGGCCAGCTTCATCAGTAGCTTCCCAAAAAACAAATGTCCCGTTCGGATGGTTTTCAATCATTTGCTCAGCCCGATCGACTGTGTTGGATGCAATAGTAACTTCATAATCCTTTGAAAGCAAGTATTGCACAATAGGTTTTGCGACCAAACCGGCGCCTAAGATCAGGATCTTTTTCATATGCTTCAGAAAGTTGATTAATTAGAATAATTATTGACCTAAAAATTCTTCGATGTATTTAAAATCAGGTGTTAATTCCCCCCTGTGAAGAATAAGCCCTTTCTTTATTGCCTTCGGAAGATCAAGGTCTTCGAAAGGTTCATCGAAATCTGCATCAGCAATTGGCTTGACGAAACTAACCAGTACATCACCGAAGCCAGAAGACGCATCGCGAGGTAATTCCGCAGGAAGGATATCTACCGCCATTACCAGCATGCCTTCTCCTTCATGTCCCATCCGGATCTGTTCGGTTACAGGATCATAGATGAAAAGAGGATCTTCAATTTCAGTAGGTTTTAATGTACACTCAATAGAACCTTCAACATCACAACTAATATCACCGATCACAGTCAATTTAGGCCGTCCTTTAGCATAAAGTTTTTTCAAATATTCCTTGGTAAGCAGGCGTGGAAAACGTTTGTCCCAATAAAGACAATTAATCAGCATGGAAAGATGTGGTGCGTATTTTTCAAACATACTATGGTAATTCTGTGGATTTGTATAATAATCATGCAGATCAAACGGAAGCCCGTCATTGTGTTCATAAAGGTCTTCCTCATGAAATACCACTTTATAGATTATATTATCGGGAACATTCTTACGATTGCGAATTGTTAATAATTTCTCCGCAGAAATTTCCTTGATCGGAAGCAATCCGCAGATTTCCTGAGCACCTTGTGAGACGTTTCCATATCCAGTAAAACCAATGATAAAAGGACGCAGATCATGCGGTATTCCTTCTTCCGCAATCCGCTGGCCAATTGCTGACACATCTTCTTTTGCTTCTTTAAGGGAATGGTATTTATGCGCTTGTTTTATCTTCAGAAGCCTGGAAATATAACCATAATCTTTCATCCGAAGTCCAAGAGCCCAGAAAGAGTTGATCATCCCAGCAAGGCCAGCATATTTCCCAAAAAAAATCAACCGTTTTCCTTGTTCATCAACCACTTTTTCATATTCAATCAGGTTGCATTTTAGTTCCATCATCCGCTGAAGCATCGGCATGTTTTTCTTCTGCCCTTTAATAACATGGGCGAAGAAAACATAGGTCTTGCCTGGTTCAAAAAATGAGATCGGAATTTCCTTTACTCCGAAAATAACTGAACACTTTTTCAAGTCCTTTGCTATTTTGGCCCCGGCTTCGATGTACTCTTCATCCAGAAAGATACGTCGATCGGAACTCTGGACAATAATATCCAGCATTTTTTGTTTGACTAGTCGCTGAACATGTTTGGGAGTCAAGGGTGATCTGCGTTCACTGACATATTTGTCTTCGTGACGGATACCGATAAATTTACTCATACTATTGAAGTTAAGGATAGGGCGCAAAATTATGAAATTTTTGTACATTTGGCCGGAAAACTAAAGGAATGATCATTGCCAGATTCAGTTTCCCAACCTCATGATATTTTTTACCGATTTTACCTATTCTCCTTTTCATACTTCAGCAAGAGCCGTAATTATCAGGAAAGCTTAATTCCTGGGAAATGAAAAAAATCTTGAAAACATTACTTAGATTCACTTTCTTCGCAGTACTTTTCTTTTTTATTTCTTCTACATTTGTTGTCCTTCTGTACATGGTGCTTAATCCGCCGATAACTCCTTTAATGGTGATGCGTTGCTCTAATCAATTGTTCGCTGGTGAAAAAATTGTCTTGAAAAAAAAGTGGGTTCCGATCGAAAAGATATCACGGGATTTGCAATTGAGTGCTGTTGTTTCAGAAGACTTCAAATTCCGTGAACATCACGGGTTCGATTTTGAAGCCATCACTAAAGCAAGGGAATTCAACGCAAAATTATTACTTACAACTGTTTCATCAAATTCTCCTTGACTTTTCAGTATTATGTTGGTATATTTGAGAGCCTATAACCCCTTCCCTATGAAACAAATCTGTACTTTTTGGACCATGCTGCTGATGTCATTAACATCGGTGGCACAATGGAATAACAACCCGGCGGTGAACACTTTTGTAAGTGGCACACAGAAGGACATGAGTTTCCCGAAAATAACCATTACACCACAGGGAACCTATTATGTCTCCTTCCTGAAAAATATCCCCAGCCCCGACACCAGTTTCAACTATTGGCTGCAGAAACTTGATCAGGACGGTACTCCCATGTGGGGAGGAGATGGCATCCGGATCAGTGACCAGCCCTGCCGCACCTGGGTCAGTGATTATACCCTAAGGTCTGATGCGGCTGGAAATGCGCTTATCACCTTCGAAGACATGCGTGGAGGCACCGGGGGCAGCCATGTTGTTGCCTACAAAATTTCCCCAGATGGAACCTCTTTATGGCCAAGCGAGGGAGTAGAGATCTTTTCGGATAGTATCAATTCTTATAGTCCGATGATGAAACTCACCAACAGCGGCAATCTCATCATTGCGTGGGATGCAGGATTCGAAACAATAGTTGCGAATTCGGATACTGTTTACAAATCCTACATCCGCATGCAAAAGGTATCACCATCAGGAACAATTTTGTGGAGCCATCCTGTTCTGATTACCGAACTCGACAGCTCAGCCCGGTTTCCGGTGATTACACCGGTTGCAAACGACGATTTCATCCTGTGCTGGCAACGTCGTAAATACCCCCCCAACCCAAATCCCGGGTCTCCCTGGTATACATGGATCTATGCACAACGATTCAACAGTAACGGAGAAGCCGTTTGGCCGGAGAAGGTGAAAATTTGTGAATTTACCGGTGATACTATTGATAGACTCCCGATCTATTTTAATGTTCAGACCGCCCAGGATGAAAACCAGGGGGTCTTTTTCAGTTGGTTTGATGACCGGTACCAAACAAATTACTGGAACGTTTATGTTCAGCATGTCGACACATCGGGAGCGCTGAGATGGCCCCTTAACGGGATCCCGGTTTCTATGGAGAACTATGGATATAACCGTGTAGACTCCCGATTGGCCTATGACCAGGTATCAAAAGACATTTATGTTGTGTGGGATGAAGATGATCCCAGTGGAGGTTTTTCAAATTTTGGCCTGGTCGGACAAAGGATTGGTATAGATGGAACCCGTAAATGGGGAGACATGGGAAAGGTTTTTATCGATTTTGTAAATGATACTTCATGGAATGTGATAGATGTTAAATTGACGCCGGAAAGAACCCTGTTATCCATTGTTGACCGGCAGTTCTTACAGATCATTCCACCGGATACGATGATTTTTAATCAATTGTTTGCAATGAAAATGGACTCCCTCGGAAACTCACTCTGGAATCCTTCCCGGACATTGCTTGCAACAACGGAAGGTACAAAATACTATCCAATGGTTACCGGGTTTGGCAATAGTTCCTACGTTATCGGATGGGGAGAAAACCGCGATTCCCATTTTAACCCGGTTGGTTCCGTGTATGCCCAGAACATCCAACTCGACGGATCCATTGGTCCTCTTGGCGTAAGAGATATCCCTTCTTTCAGCAATAACCAGAATGTGATGGTCTGTCCAAATCCTACGGTTGGCAAGAGGTCAGATGCGATATTTAAAAATCTTCCCCACGAACCGGTTTTGATCTCAATCAGTAATATTGCCGGCCATGTTGTCAGTACTTTTCAGGGAAGCGTAAGTCCTGAATCAAGGTCGGTTGAATTAAATGCTGCTGGCCTTCCCCCGGGAGTTTATCTGGTAAAGATTTCAACCAATTCCGGAACGGAATGTACCCGATGGGTGGTGTTGTAAGGGGAATTATCAGTTCAGCCTGGATACCGGATATTTCGCAACAAAATAACCAGTAGCATTTGTGAACCACCCCGCAGCGTATACATTACCTGCTGGATCGAGACAGATGGAATTAATCCGGGCATTTGCCTTCAGCCCCTTCTCGATGCCACCCAGTTCACTCCAACCTGTACCATCCCACCTGGCAACATAATTTTTACCCGTGGAGTTTTCAAAACTACCTGCAACGTAAACATTCCCCGACCTGTCTGTACAGATGGAACGGATATCACTGGCAAACAGAGAACCATTACTTCCCTTACCCAGGTCTTCCCAGTTTGTTCCATTCCATTTGCTGATGTAACAATTGAGCCATACGGGATTTGCAAACCCGCGGGCAGTATAGATATTTCCCGCTGAATCCGGGCATATCGACCAAAGATAATAATTCGGATTGAGGGCATTGCTCCCTTTACCCAATTGCTCCCATCTTGTTCCGTTCCATTTTGCTACATAATGTTGAAATGTTGAATCTGAAAAAGCGCCGGCGGCATAAACATTTCCGGATTTGTCGGTGCAAATGGAATAAATCGGTCCGGAAGAACCCCAGCGATTTAATGCATTGCTGTCAGTTCCCAGTGCACTCCATTTCGTACCATTCCATTTGGCAACATATTTAAGGCCCAAACCGGGAGGTATTAAGATATCGGAAAAATCACCCGCCGCATAGATATTTCCGGCTGAATCTGAACAAATTGAATTTATCATCCCATCGGCCTTCTAAGCATTACTTCCGGAGCCCAGCTCACTCCAGCCTGATCCGTCCCATTTGGCCACGTAATAGTATCCGGCAGCATTAGGGAAATACCCTGCAGCGTAAACATTCCCTTCACGATCGGTACAAAGGGTGAGAATATAAAAAATGGCATGAATCCCATTGTTTCCTGAACCCAATTCACTCCACCTCGTTCCATCCCATTTGGCCACGCCGAAATAATTGTCATTCCCCATTACAAAAGAACCGGCGGCATAAACATTTCCTGCTTTGTCTGCGCACAGGGTAAAAATCGCTCCATTCGCCCTGAGTGCGTTACTGTCCCCTCCAAGGCAGATCCAATCGCTGGTGGGCCCGGGCGGTGGAATCCAAATGGTTTCTTCGTTTTTCTTACAACCAAATACTACAATCATTGCAACAAAAAACACAAGCAAGATACGCGGGCCCGAAATAAACCGTAATGTTTTCATAGCTACATGATTTAATCGTTGGTATAATTTATTGAACGTCTTCAAAACAAATTGTCCATGACCGGTCTGATTTCATAGGTGCTGATCAATTAATGGTACTACCCCATTTGGCCTCTTTTCTGGTGTTTTAATACGTTGAAGGGGTTGCAGTGATATAGATTTGCTTCATTACTTTGTCGAAAAGCAAAGCATCGTACCACATATAATAAAAGCGTTGGGCATTGAACCAGTCCATTCCGTCTTTATTGTCATCATGGCGGTCGTAAGGATCAGCGAAAATGACCATTGCCTTCAGCCAGTCGGCCATCTGGGGAAGCGTGGTACCTTTGGTGGTGCTTGTCCCCATTTCAGCGGCAAGGGGCAGGATGGTATTCTTTTTCATGGCATTATCGTTGATACTATGAAAAGCAATACTTTCATTGCTGGTCAAAGTTAATGATTAACTGACCTATTTAGATAAAGAGGGAAAACTTATCTTTGATGGTACATCCTGCCGGCAATAAACATGCGGTTGGATATTTGCCGTTGAATTGTTGCTCATTTATGGATTTAAACAAACTGGAAAAGTATGTTTAACGAGGATGTTCTGAAAACAAGAAAAGAGATTAAGCGGTTTTTCATTGCAGGCTTCTGGACTTTGCTGCTGGAAACCCTTTTATGCCTGTATATCGCAGGTATTTCAAATTCTGTGATAATTTTTACTTTCATGCTGCAAAACTCCTTATCACTCATCATCTATTTTTTCGCGATAATTGCGCTGGGCCTTTCCATTAAAGACAATTCTTATAAATTTCCATACGGTACCGGAAGACTGGAAAATTTCATAAGTTTTTTTCAGGCCGGCCTGAGTTTGCCCGGTGCGGGAATTGTCATTTATTCAATCTGGAAAACCACGGTTAATGCCCCACCGGAAATCAGTTTTGGATACACACAAATTGCTTTTCTTTATATCAATCTCCGTCTGGTAATGCTGAAATGGTGGGCCAATTCGATTATGAAGCGGTCTGACGCTTACTCTCCGATCCTCAAAGCTTACAACGTATATTACACGATCTGTCTTGTTGAAACGATACTATCTGCAGTTTCACTTCTGATCGCACTCTATCTTCAGCATTCCGATAGGGTCCTGCAGGCGAGAGTCATCGATATTGTGCTTTCAATTATCGTCGCAACGTATTGGATTGTCAATTCACTGAAAGTAATGAAAGAAAACTTTGAAGCACTGATCGATTTGCCTCTGAAAGAGGCGGATCAGTTGCTGATTTTGAAAATCCTGACAGAGCACTTTGATAAGTACGAGGGGATTGGATACATCTATTCCAGAATCAGCGGCAGGCAGAAGATTATAGAGATAGAACTGAATTTTTCGAAAAACAGAAACTTATCCGAGATTGCCGATCTGCAGGAAGCAATGAAAACCGGTCTCGCACAGCATTTCCCCGATGTTAAATTCAATTTGATTCCCGTTTATAAGGATACCACCAGGACTTTTCCTGCTGCACAAAATCCCAGTGCACATGTTTTGTCTCCATAAATTCCTCCAGCCCCTCAAGCCCAAGCTCGCGCCCCAGGCCGCTCATCTTCATGCCGCCGAAGGGCCCGGCATCGTTGTCGGTCAGGGGGTCGTTGATCCAGATGCTTCCCGCCTTGACCTCCTCAAAGAAAGTCTTTGCTTTTAATGCGTCGCGGGTGAAGAGGACGGCGCCAAGGCCGTATTGCGTTCCCTGCGCCAAGCGGATGGCCTCGTCGAAGTCATTGTAGATCATCACGGGCGCCACCGGTCCGAAGGTTTCTTCGTTCATAACGCGCATTGCGTGTGTGACATTGATCAGCACCGTTGGCTCGTAGTAGAATCCCTTCTGAAATCCTTCAGGTCGTTTGCCTCCGGTTAGTATAACAGCCCCCTTCTTCCTTGCCTCCTCAACATGTTCCTCAACTTTGCGCCGGTAATGGTCGCGCGCCATCGGCCCAATGTCGGTGGAAGGCTCAATACCCGGACCAAGCCTGAGGGTGCCGGTAAAGGTTACCAAAGCTTCCAGAAAACGATCGGCAATAGCGCGCTGTACATAAATGCGCTCGGAGGATGTGCAAACCTGGCCTGCATTGAGGTAGGCTGCCCAGGCCACCGCTTTTGCGGCCACGTTAACATCACTGTCTTCGCAGACAACGAACGGATCTTTGCCTCCCAGCTCCAGCATGACTTTCTTGAAGCTTTCAGCACATTTGCGGGCGATCTTTCGTCCCGTTTCGGTACTGCCGGTAAAAGCCACAACATGCGTATCGGGATGGGCAACCAGGATATTGCCGACCTCTTCGCCAGAGCCGGTGACAATATTCACTGTTCCCGGAGGCAACACTTCAAAACACTCGCTTAAGGCCAGGGTGGAAAGTGGTGTAATACTGCTGGGCTTAATTATAACCGTATTGCCTGCGGCCAAAGCCGGTGCGACTTTCCATGCCATCAGCAAGAGCGGATAGTTATAAGGGACGATACACACCACGACCCCATAGGGTTCCTTCAGCACCATCGACAACTGGGTGGACTCGATGCTGGGAATGACCCGTCCGCGGCTGTTGCGCCCTATTTCTGCATAGTAGTGGAAACAGGCCACACACCAACCAACTTCGTCGATGTTTTCCTTAAGTGGTTTGCCTCCTTCCAGCGTCAGGATGCGTGCAATCTCGTCAGTCTGCGCTTTCAGGCGGTCAGCCACTTCGTGCAGGAGTTCGCCGCGCGATACGGCAGTCATACGGTGCCAGATCCCGAAAGCTTTGTTGGCAGCCACCACAGCGGCATCAGCATCCTCACGGCTGCCGTCCTGCACCTGCTCGAAAACCTCCTCGGTGGCAGGGTTGATGATGTTAATGGGCTCCTTGTTGGCCTGGCCAAACCATTCGCCTCCTATCCAATGTTGTTTCATGTTAACCCCAAATCGTATGGTACGCTTTAAATTGGAGACCCGACAAAAAGCCATCCATTATTTGATTTATTTTCCGGTTTTGATCCTGCCCAACTCTTCTCCCGCCAGGATGTGACGGTAAGTGCCATCTTCATTGGCAGGTGCAGTAAGTCTGAAACCGGCCTCTTTCTGAAATAGCATTACGAAACCTGAACCACCAAAGAGGTAATGGCAAAGCTTGTCTCCCCTTTTAATTTTGTTGCCTGCTTTGATATTGTCTTCAAAAACGACCGAGGCCATCTGTGACATGCCAACAGGAATCAAAGCGACAAGACCCGCATTTTCGGTCTTAACGATAATGCATCCTCTTGTCTCGAGGCTTTGCCAGCCTGGATCACCTGGATCGAAAAGATATCTTTTTGATTTTTCATCCCAGGTGGTGACTCCGCCTGATGAAGCACCTCCTTTGATAATCTTTGCCTCAAGAATTGTTCCGCTAACCGGGAAATGGCAGCGGTGATAATCGTATTCGTCAAGATATGCAAATGTCATCGTTCCGCCGGCGAAAGCATTTTTGTACTTGCTTTCCGAACCAAGAAGCAAAGCGACGGACTCATAGGACTTTGATTTGATCCGGACGCCTTTCCCGTCTGCGATGTTCGATTTGTTGTCGATCAACCATACGCCAAAAGGCTTCGAATCGCCCGCGGATGAAATAACCGACGGATCATCAGAAGCGGCCACAGGGCGCATGCCGGGAGATGAAAGCTTTCTTGAGAAGAAGTCGTTGAAGGATTTCCAGTTTGAAGGGTCTTCATACCAGCCTTTATCGAGTCCAAATCGCTCATCGGCAAGAGCCATTCTGTAATATTCATCCTTCCATGAATCTTTTGTGCTTAGGAATAGTCCCCAATCTTTCACGAAATTTACAAGCCACATCCTGTAAGGCTCCTGATATTGTATTGAATTGCGATAATACCCTTTTCCCTCCAGTTCTTTGAGCGGCTGATCATTGATAAAATAAAAATAGGCAAGCCCCTGGTCTATCCGGTCATAAAGCTGCGAATAGGAAAGCTTCGGCAGCAAAGTCCAGGGCATGGCTTTTGCGGCCCAATCGATAAAATCATAATACTGTTCCAATGTCTGGGCCGGATTTGTTGAAGGATCGGGATTGATCTTCCTGGCTGCTTCTATCGATTTTACCAGAAGACGTTTTATTTCTGGGGTGCGATCGACAATGGCAATGAGTTGCCTGGTGATTTGTTCACGATCCTGCTTCACGATCTTTGGGTTGCCGGCAAAGGCGCAAGCGCCTGACAAAATACTCAGGGCCAGCATCGCCGCGTAGAGAAGCTTCCAGGCTGGGGTTTTACTTTCTTTCATGGGTTTAAATTTGTTAATATAGTTTCCAGGGATTCATAAGATGCAAGCCTGTTACAAGGAATTGGTAAAATTCAGGAACGTAAATTTAAGTCAAAAAAAAGTAAAGTCAATATTTTGCCTGAACTGAACATACAAATCCGTTGCTTTTTCATGAGCGTGACTGATTTGAATGCTGGCAGCAATCGTTGCGTTAAATCTTTTCCGAAATGGATTGACAATTACCGTTAGCCTGCGTATATTTGATAAACATTTGATTGTGCATGCACGGAACCATCCTTTAAACGCTTATATTATGAAAGCAAGACAGCTTGAAAACCTGATTGGTTTATTGACGCTGGGAATTATTATCTCCCTTGCCTCCTGTAAAAAAGACAACGCCGACAATGGGCAGGATAAACCGGTACTTCAGGGGACTTCCTTCTGGGAGTCTAACCTGATAGAGATAAATCCCGATACCACTCGGTATTTCTATCTTTTTTCCCTTACCAGGAGCGGAAACCAGCTTACAGGAGAAGTTTTTGTGCGGGATTCTTCAGCGATGAAACAAGGGGTGATCAGCGGTGTAATAACACAGGACAGCATTTTTTTCACGGCTGATTTTGATCTCAATAAACTGGACTTCTCGTTCAAAGGAGTTTTTGAACGTGAATCCGGCCTGCCCAGCCTTACCGGATCGGTTAATTCAAGCCTGCCTGGCGCCGGAGGTGGCGAAGAAATGCTGGTCGTGGCAAGTCCCTCCGTGGACTTTCATTGCCCAGACGTTTTTCCCGACAATCCATATGTTTTTAGAAAAGTCAGTTCTTCGGAACACCCCAACGACTCTTCGGTCATCTTCATCCACGGCATGACCGGAGATCTCACGCACTGGAACAGTGTCATCGAAAGCTTATCTGCTGATTTCAAAAAGCGTCATGATGTTTATGTATATCAATATAACTGGAAAGACTCAATCAGGAAAAACGGCAAGATTTTACTGGACTCGGTAAACGCAGCTGGCCTTGTCAATCCGATCATTGTGGCCCATTCTATGGGAGGTTTGGTGGCAAGGGCTTACATTGCGAAAGGAGGCCCTGTGGCCACCCTTGTGGCCCTGGGTACGCCCCACCTGGGAAGCCCGCTGGCTACCCTGGTGAAGCTGCTTTGTTTTATTAATTTTCCAGGACCCAAAGACATGGCACCTGAGTCTGCTTGTATTAAATCGTTACTTGCCAGCGCAAATGATGCGCAAAACAGGAAGAAGTATATCGTTTTTGCGGGCCAGATGAAAGGAAGTTTCAAAATTGT
This sequence comes from uncultured Bacteroidales bacterium, assembly GCA_903915465.1. Taxonomy (GTDB): domain Bacteria; phylum Bacteroidota; class Bacteroidia; order Bacteroidales; family FEN-979; genus FEN-979. Next base: position 16,461 of record CAIWTA010000036.1, read on the forward strand.
GAATCATCGCCTGAAATGGGTCTGGGCCGAAGATTATTACGATATCATGGACAAGGTTGGCTTTGATGCTTTTGTTTTATTTAAAAGTCCTGCGAATGACGGTCTGGTGCCGCTCTCTTCAGGCCTTTTTGAAGGATACACCGTTAAAGAGAGAAACCCTGTCCTCGAATGGGTTGACCACAAGAACCTCAGGAATCCCTTTATATCCAAGCAGGTGATGGATTATATCAATGCGCTTTAAATTTACGCTCCTTTTCGCAACCGCTCAGGGATTTCGAAGACTGCCGGACAAACAGGACTGTTTTTCCGGCTACTCCATTGTCGCGGCAAAAGAACTGTGGGGAAGGTGATCAGATGATCCAATCAGGAGTGTACCCCAGGTATCTTTGTTTAACCTCCTCAGGCAGGTCGACATATTTTCCGATACTCCTCCTGCACAGGTCCGATCCGCAGGCGCACTCCAGCACCCAGGCATCAGCAATGATCGTGGAATAGTCGAAGGTAACCTCCTCGCCGGCCTTGATATCTTTCATGGCGACCAGCAAAACATCCCCGACAATTCCTGCATTGGGTTCACAGGAGTGGTTGGTTCGCACGGCAGGTTCCCTCGCCATGATATATTTGTCGACCCCGATATTGAAAAGGTGATTCACCACCTCCGCGGGATAGCAGTCTAAGTCGGGAATCGTGACCACAGGACCCGTGAACTCTGTGACAACCTCATCCTTTTTTATATCCCGGATTGCAAAAATTCCCAGGCCTTTGTCAACTGTTTTTCGAACTTCTACCAGATCTTTCATGGCTGCTGAATTGAATTTATACCCAATGAAATTTTCTTTCTCCCTGTTTCAAAGGTATAAAAAAAAATCAAAGGGAAAGAAGGTAAAAGGTGCGAGCACTATCTCCCAGCAAACAGCTAAAAATGTTTTTCTATGGCCTCAAAGATCCTGGTTAAGAAAAGGGCTTGAAGCATATTTTACCGTTCTGATTGAAACTTTCTGGTCAAAAAAATGGATCATGGAAGTGTACCTGAATGTCGTCGAAATGGGAAATGGTATTTATGGTGCAGAAATGGCATCACAAACCTATTATAAAAAGCCTGCTTCCAGATTAACCAAGCATGAGGCGGCACTCCTCGTATCTATTTTCCCCAGCCCCAGAAAGATGGATCTGCTCCACCCTTCTGAGTATCTCCTCCAAAGGCAAATGGACATTATCAGGTTCATGGGCTACTACGGTAAATTAGACTATTAGATCCAATAACTCGCTTGTCAATAATTTTCCATTAACTATCGCAAAACAGGGCAAAATTTTTCGTACTTTTGCCGCTTCAAAATTTTGCTTAAATTAATAAGATAATCAACTACTTAAATTTTGTGAGCTATGTCAAAAGATGTCAAAGAAAAAAAGTATGTTTACTTTTTTGGTGGTAAAGAAGCGGATGGCCAAGCCGATATGAAAAATTTATTGGGTGGTAAAGGGGCGAATCTTGCAGAGATGGTCAATATTGGTCTTCCGGTTCCTGCCGGATTTACTATCACTACCGAAGTATGCACTGCCTACTACAAGAACGATAAGAGCTACCCGAAAGAACTTAAGAAACAAATCGAAAAAGCTCTTCACAAAACAGAGAAGGAAATGGGTGCAATTTTTGGAGATAAAGATAACCCACTACTTGTCTCCGTTCGTTCTGGTGCAAGAGCTTCTATGCCAGGGATGATGGAAACAGTTTTGAATGTCGGCTTAAATGACATAACACGCGAAGGTTTCATTAGAAAAACCAACAATCCACGTTTCGTATATGATTCCCAACGCCGTCTTATTCAGATGTATTCGGATGTAGTGATGGAGAAAGCTGCTGGCATTGAGCCAAAGGAAGGCAGGGGGGTCAGGGTTCAACTGGAACATGAATTACAAAAAATGAAAGAAGCCCGTGGGGTTTATAGTGATACACAACTCACCGCAGCTGATTTGAAAGCCCTTATCGAAATCTATAAAAAGAAGATCAGGGAAGTCCTTGGCAAACCTTTCCCGGAAGACGCAATGGAGCAGTTGTATGGTGCCATAGGGGCAGTTTTCCAGAGCTGGATGGGGAAACGTGCAATTTCTTACCGTCGTTTTGAGAATATTCCTGATGAGTGGGGAACAGCTGTTTCTGTCCAGTCTATGGTATTTGGTAACATGGGCGATTCATCAGCAACAGGTGTAGCCTTTACCCGTAATCCTGCTACCGGGGAGAAATATTTCTATGGTGAATGGCTTGCTAATGCTCAGGGAGAAGATGTCGTTGCAGGTATTCGCACCCCAAATCCTATCAATGAAATAGGAAAGAACGAGCACACGATTCACCTGACTTCTCTAGAAACCGCGATGCCCAAGGCATACAAAGAACTTGATAAGATCCAGATACGCCTTGAAAAACATTACCGCAATATGCTCGATGTGGAGTTTACAATCCAGGATGGCAAGCTGTATATGTTGCAATGCCGTGTTGGCAAAAGAAACGGTCCTGCTGCAGTCAAAATGGCATTGGATATGTACAAGGAAAAGCTCATCACCAAAGAAGAAGCAGTTAGCCGTGTAGAACCTTCCCAGTTAGATGAATTGCTTCATCCGGTTTTAGATCCAAAAGCTGAAGCCGCCTTAAAACCTATCGCAAAAGGTTTGCCAGCTGGGCCCGGCGGAGCTACAGGACAGATCGTTTTCAATTCGGAAGCAGCCGTGGAATGGGCAAAACAAGGAAAAACTGTGATCCTCGTAAGGGAAGAGACAAATCCAGAGGATATTGAAGGAATGCGTGCTGCTTATGCAATATTGACTGCACGCGGCGGAATGACAAGTCATGCCGCACTTGTTGCAAGAGGCTGGGGCAAATGCTGTATCGTTGGTGCAGGAAATCTGAAAATCGAAGCTTCAAAGAAAACCCTTTCTGTTGATGGAGTTACTTTAAATGAAGGAGATTATATTTCCCTGAACGGCTCAAAAGGATATGTGTATAATGGACAAATCCCAATGATCAAAGCAGCAGAGGAGAATCCTGATTTTCAGGCATTCATGACTCTGTGTGACAAGATTCGGACGATGAAGATCCGCACCAATGCTGACACACCGGATGATGCTGCAAAAGCCCGTGCATTTGGCGCAGAAGGAATCGGACTTTTCCGCACTGAACATATGTTCTATGGAAAACATGCCGAAGAACCCTTATTCCTGCTGAGGAAAATGATTGCCTCCAAATCGGAAGCTGAACGGAGAAATGCGTTAAACGAACTTTATCCTTTTGTTAAAGCAGATATCAAAGGAACGCTTGAAGCTATGGACGGATTCCCTGTTACCATCAGGACACTGGATCCGCCTTTACATGAATTCATTCCACATAATCCTGAAGCACGCCAGAAAATTGCCGACAGCTTAGGAATAAGTTCCGTTGAATTTGATAGACGCGCAGATGCACTGCATGAGACCAATCCAATGATGGGACATCGTGGCGTTCGCCTCGGAATTACATACCCTGAAATTACCGAAATGCAGATACGGGCAATTTTTGAAGCTACAGCAGAGCTGATCAAGGATAAAAGGCACCCTTTTCCTGAAATTATGATTCCTGTGACCTGCTCAGTAAATGAATTAAAAGACCAGTATCTCCTCATCGATAATATTCTCGCTGAAGTTTTAGCAAAATTCAAGATGAAGGAAATCCCACACATGATCGGAACAATGATTGAAATTCCCAGGGCATGTCTGACTGCTGATAAGATTGCTGAAGAAGCGCAATTTTTCTCATTTGGAACCAATGACCTTACGCAGATGAGTTTTGGCTTCTCCAGGGATGATATCGGAGGATTCCTTCCGGATTATTTAGAGAAGAAAGTTCTTCCCGTGGATCCTTTCCAGGTGATCGATTTTGAAGGTGTCGGTCAGTTGATGGCCTTAGCTGTAGAAAAAGGACGTAGTACTCGTAAAAACCTGAAGATTGGTATCTGTGGAGAGCATGGTGGTGAACCTAAATCTGTTGAGTTCTGCCATTCTCTTGGATTCAACTATGTTAGTTGTTCCCCTTACCGCGTTCCGATTGCACGGTTGGCTGCAGCTCAGGCCGTGATCAAACAAGATCATGCAAAAGGTTCAAAAGCAAAGAAATCTTCAAGAAAAAAGTAACAATTTTCTGTCAGAAATGGTCAATCCAGCATGATAAAAAGAAAATCTGTGAGCCATAATTTAAAGTTTCTTAAGTTTTCGTTGTTAAAAACAAGGAGGATATAATGTTAATAGGTTTATCAGGGAATAGGGTTTGTCAGCCAGTTGCAGCTAAGGCTAATGGACATGGTTCGAATAACGATGATCTTGTAATCACTGGCCCCGTTGGATTCCTTGGAATAACGAATGGGCCCCAGGTCATTGCTGTACAAAATGCACTTAATAACGTTCCATCTGATTTAGGTGGTTTTCCTGGTTACCTTGATGTTGATGGAGTTGCAGGTGACGAAACAATCGGCGCCATCCGAAATTTTCAGAAATTTCATTTCGGTTTTAATGATGGGAAGGTTGATGTTATGGGTAAAACACATGCAAAACTGAGCTCATTACAGCCCATGAAAATTCAACGGATGGAGATAGCAAAGCAATATTTGTCGCGGGCGCTTAGTGCAATGTTGAAAGCACAGACTATGCTCATGCTAGCCGGAACTGAGTATATGACAGGCGGTGGGTTAACCGGGGGAAGGAACCTTGCCATTGCAGATTCTCATTTTGATGTGTTGAAATCAGCAGATGTTGGCTCTACTTTGAATTATATCTCCTCTGTTTATAAAGTCATGCTCTCCACTTTTGACCGACCAGGGGGTCTTGGAGGATGGATGCAATTCGAAGCGGAACCATTTTACAACAAAAATTTCTTTGCATACACCTGGTGGGGCGGATACTACCAACGTGGTCAATACATCGGCTGGCAACGAATGGATACAGTTTACCTCAGCGGCTATTATGATAAAGCGAACGAGAACGATAAGGTACAGACCATCATTCACGAGTTGGCTCATTTCATAGGCCCGGCATCCGGTGATCTGATAACGGATTATGCCTATGGGAAACGAAAAGACATGATGAATCTTTCACCCTACCAGAAACAGCACAATGCAGAGAGCTATGGCAACTTTGCGTTATCACCAATTTACGATTGACCCATCAGGAAATAACAAAATGTTTTCCTAAAGTTTTAGATTTTCCAAAAAAACTTTTAGGAATGTACAAGTAGAGAGCATTTTTACCAATAGAAAAAATTAATGCTTCTTCGCGTCCTTTTTACAGCATGCAGGCAATTTTTCATATGCTGCTTTATCAGCAGGAACATCGTCAGCATCATAGCCCAGCTTGGATATGGCCTTCCTAATGTCTCCAGGTGTCGTTTTCGATGTGGAATATTTAATGGTCGCAATTTTTGAATCGATATCGAGGGTTACATCACGAATACCTTTGACATAAGCCATTCCCTGCTCAATACGGTCTTTACATTGTGAGCAAACCGCAGAAGTTTTAATTTTAATGATTTCGACCTTTTTTTCCTGTGCAAATCCATGCGTACTGGCAAAAAGAAAGCATGTGATCAAAAGAATGTGTTCAATCCTGATTTTTGTTTTCATCTGTTACAGATTTTGATTTTAAAGTTAAACATAATTTATAAACATAATTATTTTATCTTTAGTCTGATACCACCATAAATAACGATTCCTGTAACGGGTCCCCAAACCATTGAAGCATCAAAATGTGAGTGGAATGGTTTAAAATATTCTACAATCAGATCCTTCTGGTAATAATTTGTCAGATTCTCGCCACCTAAATAGATATCAAAAAGTTTAAACCTTTTCGTTACTTGCCCGAGAAGCTGGAAATAAACCGGTGAATGTCCGGAACGAGCCAGTTTCAGTGGCATATTGTCGGCATTTGGAATTCTGGCAGGCCCATTGAGCTGGCCTGTAAGGTCAAACATCCACTTATTAAATCTTGTCGAATATGAAACTGTTATCAAACCTTTGTAAAGGTTAACAAGTTGTTTTTCCTCCAAGTTGCCATTAATGGTTTGCTTCACATCATTTACCCGGAAAGCCATTGTCACATTTAATTGCATAACAGGCTCTGTCATGAATTGTACCTGAAAGCTGTTGGAATAGGACTTTCCTTTAAGATTATAGAAGTGGACGGCTGTAGGCGACTGGTCGTCATCTACCACAACCTGGCTAAGGAAGCTCGTGCGGTAAACATCAAGGTCAATTTCTGCTTTCCGCTTGAACAGCTTGAATTCTTTGGTAAAATTTAATCCGAAATTCACAGCTTTTTCCTGGTTTAATTTTTCGTCAAAGATAAAATAGCGCTGGCTCATAAAAAGCGGACTGTTTTCAGCCAGGACGTTAGCAGTGCGGTAGCCCATTCCAACAGATCCTCTCAAAACCGTTGTCTCATTGAACTTATAGCGAATGTGCATCCTGGGTGTGGCAAAGAATCCCCAAAGATTATCATAATCGCCACGAATACCGGCAATAACGGTCAGTTTTTTCAGGTTCAGGGTATATTCAAAAAAAGCTCCCGGAACCCATTCAGTTCTGTTCTCAACAAAATTTACCACCGAATCTCCACGCAGCTTAAAAATATCTGAAGACGTAAAATCATAATGAAGCTGTGTCTGCAGGAAATTCTCTTTATAATCATCGAGCATATAGCTCAATCCGGCAGAGATTTTGTGCTTATCACTCTTCATGGAAGTATTGAAGATGAGGTTGACATAGGCATTTCTCTCATGGCTATTATACTGGTTGATCCCATAAAATCCGTTCTGCTCCTGGTTAATCACTGAGAGAATAAGGCCAAAACTGGAATTCGGATGATTTTTCACAAAGAACCCATTCTTCCAGAAGCCTACCAAACGTTTCGTTCGAATACCGACGCCATAAGTTTTAGTTCCATCAGTAATACCGGTTGTATCGTATGACATCTTTTTCTTGTCAAATGCCATCTGACCACCATTCCTTGTTTCATCAAGATACTGGATTCCTAATTTTGAGACCATTTTCCCGGGATTAATATAATCCCAGCGATTGAAAACATTATAAGTTTCCTGCATAGGAAGGTCCATGAAACCATCGTTGTTCCGATCGAATTTATTATGGAACTGATCAACATGAAGTGCAAGCATAGTACTCAATTTGTCATTAATTTTTATTGAGCCATCCAAATTCGTTTCAAAACGAAGGTTGCTGTTAGCATAAATGTTGGCATAAAACTTCTCTGAATTTTCCGGCTTCTTATATTCCACGTTGATTTGTCCGGTCACCGATTCGTATCCATTAACAACAGAAGCGGTTCCTTTCGACACTTGTATCGATTCCATCCAGGGACCTGGTATATAATTCAGGCCATAGATGCTGGCCAATCCCCTGATTAAAGGAATGTTCTCCGTCATGATCTGGCTATAGATCCCAGAAAGTCCAAGCAATTGAATTTGCTTTGCACCTGAAATGGCATCTGTGTACGACACATCCACGGAGGCATTCGTTTCAAAACTCTCAGCAAGATTACAGCAGGCAGCTCTTTGCAGTTCACCCGTAGTGATAATCTGCGTTTGGCGGGTATTCATTTTTGAGATAAATGAATTGTTCTTTTCCCGGATCTCAACTTGCTGAAGAACCATTTCAGCAGGATGAAGTTCGATAGTAAAAGCAGAAGATTCCTTGCTTGTCTTCACAGTATCAGTCAAATATCCCAGATAACTGACAATGAGCCGCTGATCATTTATCCCTTTAGATGACAAATTGAATTGTCCGTCTTTATCTGTTGTCGTTCCCTTCTGTGTTCCAATCCAATAAACATTTACACCTACCAAAGGAGATTGTGCGTTTTCTTTAAGCTTTTCATATACAAATCCACTTGTTGTCTGAGAAAATGATGTTCGGAGGAGAAGCAAAAATAGCAGAACTATATTTAAGATCAGTTTTATGCTTGTTTTCATAATTTCCTTAATTCCTAATAAAAATATTTTGTTAATAAATAATAATGTACCTCATACGGGGCAAAATTAAGGCCTCTGATAAGGAATTAATATTAACAAACAGGGAAAGGAATCCGGATCTGGTGGATAAAATAAACAAGGGTTTTTCCTGAAATCGGAGGGGAATGATCAAGCCATGGCAAATATTCTGTAAATAGTATCTGTTTGAGGTGCGCAGGTGGTAACATCAAGATATTAACAGGATGTATCGGGAAAAATATTATTTTATCAAATTGCTGATGCGTAACAGAAAGACCAATGATAGACGCCTTTAAAAAGAGATGTTGATTTCTGCAACATGCCGGAGAATTTATTTCCGCATTTGTTGATGATGGAGTATTCGGGGCCGTGTTTTCGTCATCGCAACAACAAGTGGCAGAATGGGAAAAAACCTCAGGATAAGCTGAGATTTCTGTTTTTTGGCTGCTGGAACATGTGTGGATGAAAAGAGTAATACCTGTGGTTCCAGCAAGAAATACCAGGAGGATCAAAAAGGACAAGACAGTTTGGATTTTTCTTTTCACCTTTATTAAATACTTTTTCCGACTGCAAAGTTACGAAATATATATGCAGGAAATTGCTTTCATACAGGTTTTGATGATGAATAATTCCATATCTTTGGTTGATTTTAAAATTTATTGTTCAACAATAATCACTTAATCCATCCCACAATGAAAATTCTAATTACAAATTTATGTATACTGGTTTCCTTGACGTTTGGGATACCGCAGTTGAGAGCACAGGAAAAAACTTATCTTCCATCTGACATTCAGGTAGATACAAGAGTTGATAACATGGGTTATTGGCAGAAATGTGCCCGTTATGGGTTGGTTACAGTCCAGCCTGAAACCAGAGTTCCTCCGGCCAAATATAACGGTACACGGGTTTTTAATAGCAAAGGCGTTCTGGTTGATGATTCACCTGACGTTCCTGTAGATCAGACAGCTACTACCCAGAGTGAGAACTCGGTAGTTGTCAAAACAAATGACAATAAAATCCTTCTGAATTCAAATAATGCAACACCTAATCCGAGTACCGGAAGTGTTTACGGTACTTCATATCTGACTTCCGGCGACGGAGGGGAAACATGGGGTGGTGTAGCAAATAATGGACCTGGTGGTTCGAACTCCGGTGATCCAGCTTCCTGCATTAATCTTTCAGGGAGATATTTTATCGGGTACATTGACAATGCAAGCGGTCAGAGTGTTTCATATTCTGACGATGCCGGCACTTCATGGACAGTGGTTAAAGCCGGCAATTCACCAAGTGGATTCAGCTCGATGCTTGACAAGAACCATCTGACAGTCGATATCAGTCCCACAAGCTCATTCAAAGGGAATTTATATGATGGATGGACTTCTTTCGGTGGTTCCGATGACTCGCATGTTTGTGTTTCCCGGTCAATCACCAATGGAGCAAGCTGGGAGCCTTATGTAAATGTCAGCACAGCGATTGCTTCATCTGGCCAGCACCAGGGTGTTAACCTCAGAACAGGTACGAATGGGGAAGTTTATGCCGCTTTTGCAATTTATGAAACCTGGCCTGATGATGAAGGTTCGATAGGTTTAGCAAGATCACTGGATGGTGGTGTAACATGGCTTCCGGCTACCAGAATTATTACTAACATCAGAGGTATTCGGAACTCCGGTGTGCCACAAAATATGCGCGTAAATTCTTTTCCTTCAATGGCTGTCGATCTCAGTAATGGACCTAACAGGGGTGCCATTTATGTTGTATGGACAAACATTGGCGTTCCTGGCGTCAATACAGGAAACGACATAGATGTTTACATGATTAAATCGATGGATAAAGGTGTTACATGGTCAGCTGCAAAAAAAATCAACCAGGATGCTGCAGGGCTGGGAAAAACTCATTATTTCGGATGGGTCACGGTTGACCAGGCCAACGGGATTGTGTCAGTTGTCTTTTATGACAACCGCAACTGTTCCAATAATGAGGCTCAGGCATGGATGGCATATTCTATAGATGGCGGAGATACTTTCGAGGATATGCAGGTAAGCGATGTTTCTTTCACACCATCTCCTATTCCGTTAATGGCTTCACAATACATGGGTGACTATTTAGCAATTGCTGCTTATGATGGTGTGACATACCCGATTTGGACAGATAATCGCAGTGGCCATTGTATGAGTTATGTCTCTCCAATAACAATCGTAATACCAAGACCGCAAGTTATCTATAATGCGAAAAGCTTGAACGACACCACTTTTGGGAATGGCAACGGGAAGATGGACTTTAATGAGACTGAATTGCTTGGATTAAAAGTTAAAAATACCGGAAATGCACCAGCAGATAGTGTCTGGGTGACGGTTTCCAGCGGGTCTCCATATATTCAGATGATCGACAGCGTAAAGTATTATGGCAACTTTGCTGTCGGACAATCAATGACTATCCTGGATGCTTATAAATTCATTGTTGCTGATTCAATTCCGAATGCTTTTAATGCTCCTTTTCTTGTGAAAGCTGTGGATAAAAATGATAGTGTTATGATCAGCACTTTTACAATTCTCTCGCACGCTCCGGCTGTTACCATTATGTCTATGAATATTTCCGATCCTTTAGGAAATAATAATGGCAGGTTGGATCCGGGAGAAACTGCTACTATCAACATTCTGACACAAAACACAGGCGATTGGGATGCTGTGGATGCTATAAGTGAACTCTTTTCTTCGAATCCGTATGTTGCAATTGTTTCCCCTATCCACACGATCGGTACACTTTCTGCCGGACAGAGTATTATGGTTTCTTTTGAAGTCAAAGTAAATTCTTTCGCAGCAATCGGTTCGGCAGTCTCCTTATACAATTATGTACATTCCGTTACCCAATCAGACAGGAAAACATGGACTGTAAAGATCGGATTGATCATCGAGGATTGGGAAACCGGTAATTTCACCAAATTCCCCTGGCAGAAAGGGGGCGATGCAGAGTGGAAAGTGACCGACAGTCTCTCATTTGAAAAGATCTATTCAGCCCAATCAGGTAGCATCCTAAATGATAAAACAACCAGTATTTTCTTAGATTACAATGTAATGTATGATGACAGTATTTCTTTCTTCAAACGGGTTTCATCCCTGCTGTTGGTGGATAAACTGAAATTCTATATTGATGGCAATATGGTTGGACAATGGTCAGGCAAGAACGCAACAACATTTAATCGCGTAGCATACCCTGTTCTCTCCGGGCCTCATTCTTTCAAATGGGAATATGCCAAAGGCCATACTGGTAAAGATGGTGCTGATGCAGCCTGGGTGGATTTCATTGTATTCCCTCCGAAATATTTAACTACAGTTAATGCAGGCGTTAGTGGTTCTACTTGCGAAACCACTCCATACCAGCTCCAGGGGCTGGCCATCAATAATGATTCCTTACTATGGACTACTTCAGGCACAGGCACTTTCAGCAATCCAAAGATTTTGAACCCGATGTACACTGCAAGTTTGTTAGACATCTCCGCAGGAAGTGTAGCCCTTACCCTTCGTGCCTATGGCATGAACCATCGTGATACCACGAACACCATCACATTGGAAATTAATGTTGCCCCTACTGCTTATGCCGGTCCAGATGAACATGTTTGTAAAGAAAGCTCTATTCCTCTGGATGCATCCACAGCAACAAATTTTTCCACGATCCTTTGGTTGACCAGTGGTGATGGGATATTTAGTGATAATACTGCACTGCACCCTGTTTATTCTCCGGGACAAAGTGATATCCAGGCTGGCTCAGTCAGTCT
>CAIWTA010000037.1 GCA_903915465.1 uncultured Bacteroidales bacterium
AGGCTCGCTGATGAATCGCAGAGTTTCGCAGAATATTGATTATATGAATTTTAACTCTGCGTAACTTAGCATAAAACTTTGCGAAACTCTGCGTGACATTTTGTTTTTTTACTTTTTAGTCACCCCCAATTTCCCCTTCTCCTGAGGGAGAAGGGGTTAGGGGTTGAGGGGGATTGATTTTTTTTCATTTATTACGAATCTTAATGTTTTTATACTGCACTCAAATATAATACTTTTCGGAGTGGGCTCTTAATTCAATTTTAGAAATTTAAACAGTCTCTAATGCTGAACGAAAACTTTCATTGTTTTTGCCAATGATTCACTATGAAATGAAAGCAGGTAAATCCCATCCGGCAAAGGTTCTGTATTCCAGGCTAAAACATGGATACCCTTTGACTCGTTGTGATCAAACAATTTTGCAATTTTGCTTCCGGTCAAATTGTAAACATCAATCGAAACATGATCATTTTCCTTTAGATAAAAAGAGACTGTTGCCGAACTCCTGACAGGATTGGGATTACATTGAAAATCAGGTTCGCCACTTGATGTTTGATTTGGTTTATCCGCAGAAGTGATAATTCCGCCTTCATTAAATTCAGATAGCCCACCCCATGTTGAAATCCATTTGTTTCCGTTTTCATCAATCGCTATTGAATTAGGTTCCCCCGATAACCCGGAATTTGACATTCCATAATTGGTCCAGTCCTTGCCATCGAACTTTGTCAGACCACCGTCCCAATATGTGTTCGAACCGATCCATAAATTGTCGGCAGAATCAACAGAGATATCAGTGATCCAGTTGTTAGGTAAGCCTGAATTGTATGCATTATAAACAATCCAGGTTGAACCATCGAATTTTGCAATTCCTGAAGAAGATGTTACCGCCCAGAGGTTATTGTGATTATCAAAGGTCAATTTGTTGATCGTATTACTTGGTAATCCTGAATTCAATGAGTTGAACACACTCCAGTTTGTCCCATCAAACTTTGCTATTCCTCCACCATATGTTCCAATCCAAATGTTGCCGGAAAAATCAATTGCAAGTCCTTGTACGCCATCATCCGGTATTCCTGAATTTGAAGTATTATAAACTATCCAGTTAGTTCCATCGAAACGGGCAAGTCCCATACCAGTACCAATCCATGTCATTCCATTTGATCCAAATGCAAAAGAAGAAATATAATCGCTCGGCAGCCCTGAATTTGTAGTGTTATAAAATGTCCAGCTACTATTATTATACATACCTATCCCATTACCAGGCATGACGATCCATTTAAAGCCGTTTTTGTCAAATGCAACAAGACTGACCCAATTTGATGGCAAGGCAGAATTTGAAGCATTGAAGATCGTCCAATTATTTCCATTGATCTGTGTTAATCCCTGGTCGGTAGCAACCCATTTATTTCCATTGCCATCAACTGCTACACAATTTACCAGATCATCAGGCAATCCTGAGTTGGCTGTATTATATAGAGTCCAGGTATTTCCATCGAATTTTTCAAGGCCACCAGTTTCGTCAGTGCCTACACCTAATTCAGATGTGCCTAAGCCTATCCATTTCTGATTATTTTCATCGACAAGAGTAATACGGACTAAGTTTGAAATAATACCCGAATTATCCGTATTATATATCACCCAATTAACATCATCAAACCTGACCAATCCACTAAATTCAGTACCAATCCATTTATTATTATTTTGATCAATTGTAATGGTAGTTATCCCGCCCATAGGAAGACCTGAGTTGGAGTAATTATATGGAGTCCATGAGTTTCCATCGTATTTTACAATTCCATCCCACCATAAAGAAATCCATTTGTTTCCCGACTGATCCTCTGCTACCCATTGAACATCATTTGAAAGGATCCCCGAATTTGAAGTATCATAAATCGTCCAGTTAGTTCCGTCAAATTTGGAAATACCAGCATCTGTTGAAATCCATTTAATTCCGTTGGCATCAATATAAACAGCCCTGATATAATTTGAAGAAATTCCCGAATTATATGTATTATAAACTACCCATGTGGTGCCTGCATATTTTGCAAGCCCGCCACCAGATGTTCCAACCCAAATGGTACCAATTCCATCAATAGCTATGGATGATACGAAATTTGAAGGTAAATCTGAATTTATTGTATTATAATAGGTCCAGCTGATACTATTAAATACGGCAAGACCATTCGATGCTGTTCCGATCCATTTATTCCCGTTGGAGTCAATAGCTATCGCGTTAATGAACTGTTCTGGAAGTCCTGAATTGGCATGGTTATAGCAAGTTTGAATACCTGTAACTCTGTCAACTGCAATAAGTCCTCCCCAGGTTCCGGTCCAGATTGTATTTCCTTCTTGTGCCAGGCAGACAACATGGTTCCCTGCTGTATAATTCACCCAATCAGGATATTGGGGAAATCCAGAAAGTGAAAACAGCGAGAGCGCAATAATGATAATCAATAAAGTGCATCTTCTTTTGTATAAATGACGAATGTAAAATGTTGTTTTCATGTCTTGAGATTTAAATGTTGGATTATAACGGAACAATATTTTGGTATTTGTGCTGCTATTTTTTAAATTAACTGTCAACCTGATGGCAATTTACGAAGACAAAACCTGCACCAGCCAAGGATTTAAAACAAGTAAATAAAATAGTACAAGTGCAACAGCTCCTGCAAATGGAAGCACAATGCCTGTTAAGACCACCAATTTGGGTTCACCGGAAAGATCTCTTGCGCAATTCATCGGATCTTTTTTAATTCTTCCGATCAACCCTCCGACAAACATGCCCGGTAAACAACCCAGGATTGCACCGGTCGCGGCTGATGTAAGCCCCATGATAAAAAGATTTCCACCTGTAAGTCGGGTCAGTATTATTGAAAGAATTACAACAGCAACAAAACCAACCCGGGGAATGAAGCAAGCTCCTATGGCAATAAAAAACAAAACGGCCAAACCTGGATTCACCAGACCCAATTCAATAGTCGCAGCAAATAGCTTCAGACAAGCACCGATGATGGCCCCCCATTTCAATCCCGCCATGGCGTAACTCCATATCGGTTGGAACAGAATCCGGAGATTGAAATCACTTTTTGTAAAATCGAGTAAAGACATGGTCTTGATAACATTATTTCCTTTTTTATCAATTGAATTCAGGTCTATTTTGTCATTGGGTCGAAGAGCATCAGCAAGAATACCACTTCGTAAAGCAGGAATGAGATCTTCACTTGTAAAACTAACCTCTTCCCCACTAGATAAATGCACCTTCCCTGACCATTCCGGGCTTGTGTGGGTTAATACAACTGCTGAGTCAGCTGCTCTTTCTGTGTCGCATTGTCCTTGTAATGTCCTGGCAATTGTTAATTCGGTTTCCATGGCTCTTTGTTTTAATTGTTATTTGCTGCGTTGTGTTTTTTATATTAGATGAAAGTGCCATCTTGTTTTGGAGAATTCTTTTCGGTTTTTTACATGGATTTTTAGTGACTGGTTAAAATTTAGTGAATATTTCAAAATGCAGGAATTTAGAATGCAGGAATTTAGAATTCACACTTCACAATTCAGAATGCAGGAATGCAAAATGCAGGAATTCAGGAATTCTGATACCTCGTCGCTTGCTGCGAGGTGCTCAATTTTTTTGAAAACAACATCAGTCGCCACAAAAGTAGCCTTGGCTTCTTCGGTTCCTGC